>JAHEEO010000001.1:23664-51246 GCA_024640665.1 Rhodospirillales bacterium
ACCCTTGATGACCTGAACGCAACGCCGTGGCACGTTGAGTTCTAAGGCCAGCAGTTCTTCAATTGCGGTGTTGGCTTTGCCGTCAACAGGCGGAGCGATAGTGCGAATCTTTAGTCGCCCATGCTCAAATCCCTCAATTTCGTTGCGCGAGGCTCTGGGAATGACTCGAACAGCCACCCGGGCGGCGCTAGACACTGGCCGTCGCATTGCCGCTATGAAAGCGCAACTGGCTGTCTGGTTTTGAAATTACGGCTGCATCCAAAGCCAAGAAATGTTGCACGCGGTCTTCTATTGATTCACTGGCAACTTTTTGAGCCAAGTCCAAATAGTCGGCGAAATGCCGCGCTTCCGACTTGAGCAGCGACTTGTAGAATTGTGCGAGCTCCCTGTCCAGCCCGTCGAGCTGCGGCACCAAAGCAAGAAACCGTTCACATGACCGCGCCTCGATGATCGCGCCAACAATTAGCGTATCGACCAGGCGCATAGGCTCGGCGTGCCGAATTTGTGCATGCAACGACGCTGCATACGGTGAAACCGTTAGTGCACGAAATTCGATATCTCGATCCATCAATATCGCAAGTACTTGCTCAAAGTGACGTAACTCTTCACGCGCCAATCGCGACATGCCATACAGCAGTCTTGAGCGCAGGCCAGCGGCCAGGCCTTTGCGGCTGCCGTGCGGCGGAATCCCATACTTCCAGATAAGCTTCTGGGCTTGCTGAGCAGCCTTCAGTTCCAATACAGCATGGTCCAGTAGAATTGTCGGCAGATCGGTAACCGCACGATTCACCCAATCGGCTGTGGTGCGCACTGTCAGAAATTTCAATACAGGTTCCATGGCTACGCAGTTTGGCTAGTTACGAATCGCGCGCATCAAAGCGGCGGCTGAATCCGTCCAGTTAGCGCATACGTGCTTTGCAATGCACACAATATCGCTACCCACGTTATCAGCCCTGCCAATATGGCCGTTTGCTGCCGGGCCGAACGCGCAATATAGATCACTGCGACTGTCATCACGACATGGAACAAGACAATGACCGCCAGGACTGCCAGGCGCCATGCTGCCTGCTCTTCAGTTCCCACATCTAGATGAGCTGCAGCACCCCATAAGATCATCAATACGGGAAACAGCAGCAAAACGGATGGTAGCGAGCGCAACTGCTGATCTTCGGGTAATCCTTGTCGATAGATCGACACCAGTGTTCCAGCGACCAAACCCAATGTAATCGGCCACCAAACGACGAGTGATCGCAAGACTTCGCCGCCTAGCCACCATGCATAGCCAATGATGCTCACAACAGATTCACCGGCTGGCAGCACAGTTGATGAGGAAGAATTTTAGTCTCTGAAACCACGAATCATCATACCGGTCAATCGGATTCCTCCAACGGACCGCACATTGTATATGCAGTGCCTGTGCAGCAAGGCAATTGACTTGTTACTCCAAATACCAGCTACGACATAATCATTCACTCGATTACTGCTATTATTTGTCCACGCCCGCGGGGGGCGACCATCAAATAACAGCAATTAAAATGGGGCACAAACCAATGAACACCTCCAATAAAGCTTGGCTGGCATGGCTGGCGCGTCTAGCGCTCATTGCTGGCATCGGCGTTGGCGCAGTCGGCCTCGCCGCCCCAGTCGGCACATGGCTAGGGCTATGGAACTTCGGCACTGGGTTTCAATTATTGTTTAACCCAGAAGGCCTAAACGTCACGACTGTTGCAAGCTGGGTGGCAATTGCGGCCATCGTGGTCGCCGTCATTGCATTTGTTCTGGCAAACGAAAATAAGGCGAAACTGGGTGTCACTGCGCTGATTGGCGCAATCGCCGCGGGTTCAGCCTATCAAATTCCCAACTCTTATCGACCCGGCCCTGACGACAATATTCCAGGCATTCACGACATTACGACCGATACTCAAAATCCACCCCAATTCGTTGACGTGCTGCCACTAAGGGCCGACGCACCCAATACGACAATCTATGGTGGCGGCGAGGGTGAAACACCTGAGAGTCTCGCGGCGCTGCAACAGTCCGCCTACCCAGACATCGTCACGCAGCAGTTTCAGGAATCGCCGGCAGCCGTCTTCGAACGCGCCGCTGCGGCCGTTAGATCGCTCGGTTGGGACATCGTCGCTGAAGTGCCTGCGCAGGGCCGCATCGAAGCAACAGACACGACGTTTTGGTTCCGCTTTAAAGACGATATCGTCATTCGAATTCGCCCAGCCGGCAACGGTGGCGCAGTGTTAGATGCACGCTCGGTTTCGCGTGTCGGACGCGGCGACGCAGGCAAGAATGCGGAACGCCTGCGAGGGTTTTTCGCTGCGCTTTAGGCTGAATCCATTGACCTAGAATAACTAGCGCAACCAGCCAGCGTCGATCTGCTTTTTGTGGGCGCTTACTGCGTTGCGCATTAGCATGGCGACCGTCACCGGACCAACGCCACCTGGCACGGGCGTTACCCAGCTGGCAACCTCTATGACGCTATCAGTATCGACATCGCCCACGACTCTAGCTTTGCCCTGCTCATCAACAATATGGTTGATACCGATATCAATGACGGCAGCGCCGGGTTTCACCATATCGGCATTCAAGAACTTCGGGATGCCGACAGCGACAAGAACAGCGTCCGCCCGTCGGGAGTGCGAGGCCACTGATCGCGTTAAGTGATGACAGACTGTCACCGTAGCCCCCTCACTCATCAACATAAACGCTGCTGGCTTACCGACAATTTCGGAGTGGCCGATCATTACGACTTCGAGCCCGTCCATCGTTAAGCCTGTTTCCTTGATCAGAGCCACGGAAGCCGCTGCTGTGCATGGTGCAAGCGCGAGATCGTTGTATACGATATTGCCAATGGACGCCGGATTCATGCCCTCGACGTCTTTCAATGGATGAATGGCCGACTGCAGCGACCGCACATGGATTTGCTTTGGTACTGGACGCTGCAACAGGACACCAAGCACCTGTGGATCGTCATTCATTGCGACAATTCGTGCTTTGCATTCTTCTTGGGATAGATCCCCGGGCCAGAACTGCTCGTCGAAGGGTATGCCAACCTTTTTTGCAGCGCGGGCCTGACCACGGATGTACACGGCGATTTCTTTGTTATCGCCGATGCTGACCGATACGAGCTTGCCGAGCGGCTGCGTAGCGTTAGCCGCAACTACTCGCTCGGCCACTTCGTCCAAAATTCTCAACTGGACGGCCTTGCCGTCAATTAGCCTATGATCGATTTTTTCCGTCACGGTTGTGTTAGCCCAGACCCTAATCGGTGCCGAAGTCTACTACACCGGCAATCTGAGATCGCGTTCTGCGGCAATTCGCGCGACAATATGCGACCGAATCCGAAAAACGCACTTCCTCTGGGGGGAATATGACTGAATACGTGAGCGTCGGCACGATCCGCATCGCAGCACCCATCCACGCTCTGGTAAGCGAGGAAATCGCGCCTGGAACCGGAATCCCGACGGAGACTGTTTGGTCCGTCCTAGAAGATATCGTCAATGAGCTGGGCCCCCGCAATGCGGCGCTACTTGAGGAGCGTGACACCTTCCAGCACAAGATTGACGAATGGTTTGACGCACGCCGCGATGGTTTCGATTTGGACGACTACCATCGGTTTCTGAACGATATTGGCTATATCGTTCCATTGGGGCCCGAATTCTCAGTTCGAACCGAGGGCGTAGACCCGGAGATCGCTAGTATTGCAGGCCCGCAGCTGGTTGTGCCGGTCGACAAAGCACGCTACGCCCTCAACGCTGCTAATGCTCGCTGGGGCAGCTTGTACGACGCGCTGTATGGCACAGATGCAATAACCGAAGATGATGGCGCGGAGCGCGGCGCCCAGTACAATCCAGTGCGCGGAGCGAAAGTTATCGCTGCGGCGAATAAATTTCTCGATGACTATGTGCCATTGCGCTGGGGAAGTTGGGCCGATGTCATTGAAATCTCGGTTGCAGACGAACAATTGCATTGCCAAATACGCGATGGCGAGTCGACGAAACTCGAGTCTATCGAAGGCTTCCGAGGGTACCGAGTTACCGGCGGCCACATAACCACGGTACTACTCGTTCACCACGGACTCCATATCGAGATTCAAATCGATCCGAATCACCCCATCGGCTCGCAAAATCCGGCCGGTATCTGCGACGTCGTTCTCGAAAGCGCCGTTTCAACAATCATGGACTGCGAAGACTCAGTCGCAGCTGTCGATGCCGAAGATAAAGCGCTGTGCTATCGAAACTGGTGCGGAATCATGAAGGGCGAGCTTACTTGTCAATTCAATAAAGGCGGTCAAGTAGTCGAGCGCCAGTTGAATCCTGATCGCGAATACGTCTCACCCACAGGCGAGCCCGTTACATTACCCGGTCGCAGCATGCTGCTGATTCGTCATGTTGGTGCACATATGCTGACCGACGCGGTGACGACGTCGGACGGCACCCATGTACCAGAGACTTTTTTGGATTGCGTAGTGACAGTGCTCGCAGCCATGCATGATCTGGCAAGAGAAGGCGACGGCGGCAATAGCCGCACTGGCAGCATGTATATCGTCAAGCCAAAGCAACATGGGCCGACAGAGGTCGCGTTGTCCATTGAACTTTTTGAGCGAGTGGAAGAAGCATTTGGCCTGCCCTCCAACACACTAAAGATCGGAATTATGGACGAAGAGCGTCGCACGACGGCTAACCTCGCCGAATGTATTCGCGTTGCAGAGCAGCGACTGATCTTCATCAATACGGGCTTTCTCGATCGCACCGGCGATGAGATCCACACGCATATGCGTGCCGGCCCAATCATACCTAAAGCCGAAATCAAGAACGCGAAGTGGATGCTTGCCTATGAAGACTGGAACGTCGATATCGGCTTAGCGACCTCTCTTCCCGGTCATGCTCAGATCGGCAAGGGAATGTGGGCAATGCCAGCGGAAATGCGTGCAATGTTGGACACGAAACAGGCGCATCCGGCAGCAGGCGCTTCCTGTGCTTGGGTTCCGTCGCCCACCGCGGCAACCCTCCATGCCGTGCACTATCATCAGATAAATGTGGCTGAACGACAGCGAGTGATAGCCAATAGAGACCATGCGCTGCTCAACGACATACTGACACCGCCGCTGCTCGGCAAGCGAAAATTAACTAAAGAGGAAATCGCAGCCGAACTCGATAACAACGCTCAGGGCATCCTAGGGTACGTAGTTCGCTGGGTTGAACAAGGTGTCGGTTGCTCGACGGTGCCGGACGTCAACAACATAGGTCTGATGGAAGACCGGGCGACGCTTAGAATTTCATCGCAGCACATTGCCAATTGGCTTTATCACGGCCTTGTCACCGAAGCATCGGTAAACGCTTCAATGCAGCGTATGGCAAAAATTGTAGATCAACAAAACCAGGGCGATCCAAACTACCGGAACATGGCACCGGACTTCGACTCGAGCGTTGCATTTCAAGCGGCGTTGGATCTCGTATTTAACGGACTCGACGAACCGAACGGCTATACCGAGCCGACCCTAGTTCGCCGACGCCGCGAATTCAAAACACAGGCGTAGTCGGCGGCTGCGGCTGTTGCTGGCGATTCAAGGCCCTAAGCAAATGCGCCTCGCCATGACTAATTCCGACATCCACCATACGACGGGTGCTGGCGCCGGCGCGGGTCAACGCCGCCGCAATCTGCTCATCAGGCTTGCCTTGACGCAATTCGATAAGCCGCACACGTGCAACGAGATCTTTGGCAGCTAAGGCGGCCCGGGCCGCCTTTTTCTCGGACTCGAACTGTAAGCGTTCGATTCCGAGAATTTGCATGCGTAAGCGATCCAATTCTGCGGAACGCGCCATATTCTGCGTACGTTCGATTCGATGATGCACTGCCATTCGCCAGACGCACAGCGCCAAGATTATGAGTGCTATTTCACTCAGCGAGTTTTGCAGTGAGTGAATCGCAAATTCAATGGATGGATTCGCCAACCAGCCCAAAGAATCAGTACCCAATGTATTTTCCATCTTAATCACCTATCTAAACAGTCTTGTCCACATGGATATGTTTCTTCTGCTCATCCCGCCGGTCCGAATTAGCCGGTTTTTGGTTGCGGTTTGAGTCCCTAGCGGAACGTTTTTTTCTGACAACCTTTACGGTTGGCTGCATGGGGGCCGTGGGCCCGATATTGTCAACTCCTGCCATGCTGTCCTCCTACTAATTTGTCCACTCCGTTAATTGCGCGCGCAGCCGCGCGAGCGCTTGACGATGAATCTGGCATACCCGCGATTCGGTAACACCCAGAACTTCACCGATCTCTTTAAGATGCAATTCCTCCTGGTAATACAATGACAGCACGGTCGCTTCGCGCTCGGGCAGTCGTGTAATGCACTCGGCAATAGATGCCTGAAACTCTTCAGATTCGAGCGTGGCTCTGGGGCTGTCCTCGGGACGTGCTTCGGGTTCGTTGGCAGCCGATTGTTCAGTCTGAAACTCCAGACTAAATAGCGGACCAACACTCGTATCGGCTAAGAGCTTGTTGTATTCCTCGATTGAAACGCCGAGTTCCTCTGCTATCTCGCGCCCTTCTGGCGGTCTGGCAACGCGATTTTCAACGGCGCGAATAGCCTTACTGAGCTCTCGACGCTTGCGGTAATACGAACGCGGTGCCCAATTCTGATTGCGCACTTCATCCAACATCGCGCCCCGTACGCGAATGCTCGCGAAAGTCTCGAATTTCGCTCCGCGCGACTCCGAGTAATTACGTGCAGCTTCCAACAAAGCCATCAGACCGACTTGAACCAAGTCATCAATCTCTACCGTCTCAGGCAAACGGGCTGCCAGATGACTAGCAATACGCTTGACCAGCAACGCATGCTTTTCAACAAGTGCATCCGGCGACAGACCGCCGACTGCTTCATAGGCAGTGACTGGACTCACGAGGCGACTCCCGTCAAGCCTTGACCACGGAATAATCTCTCGACAAAAAATTGTGGCCGACCGGTGGCGACAGCTGGCGGCGTCCACGCATCGATTCGATGTGCAAGCCTTTTGATGGCAAGCGTTGCCAGACTGCGCGGAAAAGCTGTGATCACTGGATCTTGACGCCGAATCGCACGCATCATTCTATCGTCGAACGGAATGCTGCCCATGTGATTCAGCAAGACAGGCAAAAACCGCGCGACCGTTCGGCTCAGCCGGTCAAACACCTTCTGACCAGAGTCATGCCGAACCATATTGGTTACGATCGAGAATCTCTCGACACCATGCCGTTGATGAAGGAGCTTAATTATTGCATACGCATCGGTAAGCGATGCCGGCTCATCCTTGACGAGAACCAAGGCATGATTGGCGGCACCGGCAAACTGCAACACGCTGTCTGATATTCCCGGCGCAGTATCTACGAGAAGCACATCCAGCTTTCCCTCGAGTTGGCTGAAGGCACTGATAATTCCAGCATGCTGTATCGGACTCAAGGCCGACATATCTGCGAATCCAGACGCGCCAGCCACAAGTTTAAGCCCGGCCGGACCGCAGGTTACAGCCTCGTTCAAAGTACAGTTGCCAGCGACTACGTTACGCAGAGTCATCCTCGGGCGTACACCAAACATCAGGTTGGCGTTCGCCAGCCCGAGATCGCCATCCAACAACATGACTCGTCGATTCATTAATGACAAAGCAAGCGCCAGATTGGCAGATACGCTAGTCTTGCCCACACCGCCCTTTCCGCCAGTCACAGCAATGACTTTGACTGGCGCGCCTGCATCGCTGCGGCGCAGCGGCGTTACTTTTTCAAATTGCGTCATGCTCTGCTTGCCTTTGATTTCTAACGCCATAGAAGTTTTCAGCCATATATCGTTCACTGACCGTTGTCTCACGGGCACGCATGAGCTCAATGGCATGCTTCACCAGCCATGCCTTGCGCCCTTCGGCGGCATGAATGTCTTCCGGAATACGCTGCCCATCAGCCACATATGCCAGCGGAATGCGGGATCTTAAGATGACGGAAAACGCCGCACCCAAAGTTGCTGCCTCATCGACTTTCGTTAAAACAGCGCCGAAAAGGCCAGAAGCCTGATACGCAGTTGCCGTCTCCTGCATAGCATCGTGCTCAAGATTGGCTGGCAGAGCGAGTAGCTTGCGAACGGTGCGATCGTTTACGCGTAAGCGAGCTAGCTGCTGCCGCAGCCGCGGATCATGCTGCCCAATTCCCGTTGTATCGATCAGCACGAGTGCTTTGCCGGTAAGCGCGTCGGCGATATCCTCCAATCCGCGATCTCCAGTTGGTCGCAGAATTGGCAGGCCTATGATCCGACCGAAAGAGTCGATTTGTTCGCTCGCGCCTAAACGGTGATTATCGAGCGAAACGATGGCAAGGTCGTCAACTGAATGCTCGATCGCATATCGTGCTGCAAGTTTTGCAACGGTTGTTGTTTTGCCGGCACCTGTGGGACCCACGACCGCCACAATACCGCTCATGCTCCGCTCGACAGCGGTGACAAACGGTAGAGTCTGCATAAGCGTATTCATCGGCGCTGCCCAGGCATTACCGATGGTTTTGCCAATATCAATCTGCTCGACCAAGAGTCGAACGATGTCCGGCGCAATGCCGAGCGCGCTCAGATTCCGCATAATACTGGCTTGCACCGGCGAGCCAAGCGATGTTTCGCTCCACCCAACGTGAGCGAGATGCGACTCAACAAGACTTCGAATCGATCTCATCTCATCTCTCACCAGGCTGACGTCACTGATTCGAGTCAGCTTTTCTGCCGCCGCGGTAATCGCCTGCTGAGCGGCAATCTGGTCTTCGATCAATTCTGTCGGGATTGCTGCTGCGTCTTTGGCCGGCAACTCCTCGGCTAGCGCAGCTGCAAGTTCGTGCGAATCGCGTTCGGCAACAGCAGACACATGAATTCCATCTTCCAATTCTTTCGAATCGAGAATTAGTGCGTCTCTTCCAAGCGCCTCTCGCACTTGGGAAAGCACTTGGCTCATGCTACTACCGGTAAATTGTTGGATACTCATAGGACTCAATCCTTCGGACTATTTCGCAATATTCAGACGCCAACGGCGTCGACTAATTTGAGCTTGGTACGCTCTGGCACTTCATTGAAAGAAAGAACTTTGAGAGCAGGTGCTGCTGCTCTCGCGAATCGCGCCAACCAAGGCCGCAGCATGGGCGGCACCAGCAAAACCGCTGGCTCACCTGCCAACTCCTGACGCTCGGTGGTTTCGATAAATTTCGCTTGCATGGATTGGGCGAGGTTAGGCTCCAAAGTCGAGCCAGATGCATCCACCTTCACCGCATCGTTCAGAATCTGCTCGAGCTTCGGATCTAGCGTAAACACTGCCAACTCGCCGAAGTTTGGGGATATCCGCTGCACGATTGACCGCGACAGAGCTACCCGAACATAGGCAACGAGTTCCATGGGGTCTTGGGTCTCGCGCGCATGCTCTGCCAAGGTCTGACATATGGCTCGCATATTGGTTACCGGCACTTGTTCGCGCAGCAACTCCTGCAACACCCTCACTACTACGCTGAGCGGCAATGACTTTGGCACTAGCTCCTCCACCAACTTAGGTGCGGTTCTCGCCAGCCGATCCAGCAACTCTTGAGTTTCTTGATGACCAAGCAGTTCGTATGCATGTTCATGAAGAATTTTACTCAAGTGAGTTGCCACTACGGTTGGCACATCTACTACTGTGTAGCCACTTGCCTGAGCGCTCTCACGCAGAATCGGATCAATCCAGACCGCATCAAGCCCGTATGCAGGGTCCTTCGTTGCTATTCCGTCTACGTGCGTTACAACCGTACCGGGATCAATCGCAAGATCCCGATCCATTAGCACCTCGCCGCTGCCGACAGGCACTCCCATCATGCTCAGTCGATATCCGTTCGGCGGCAGGTCCAAGTCGTCTCTAATGCGCACAGGCGACACCAAAAAGCCGAGTTCTTCAGACAACTGCTTGCGGACGCCTTTAATGCGCCGCATCAACTCCGCGTCATCATTACCATCAACCAAGGGGATGAGCCGGTAGCCAACTTCCAGACCGATCGAATCGGCCTCCGAAACATCGTCCCAGGTCAATTCAGGCATGGTTGAATCGGAGTCCTGCAATTCCGGTGTTGGCGCACTAGGCGCTTCGACCTTATCTCGGCCCAGCCACCACGCGCCTGTTGCACAGATACCCCCCATCAACAGAAATGCGACGTTTGGCATCCCGGGTATCAAACCGATCAAGAGCAGAATTCCACCAACGACTTTCAATACGCGCGGATCGCCAAACAACTGCAGGAACACTTGGCTGCCCATATCTTCTGAACGGGACATTCGAGTGACGATAATGGCAACGGCTGTGGCTAACAAAAGGGATGGAATCTGCGCAACCAAGCCGTCGCCGATTGTCAGCAGAATGTAGGTTTCGGCAGCCGCACCGATTGACATGCCTTGCTGAAGAACGCCAACCAGCATCCCGCCGATTAGATTGATGGCAAGGATCAAAATACCGGCAACGGCATCGCCGCGAACGAACTTGCTCGCACCATCCATCGACCCATAGAAATCCGCTTCAGTACGAATCTCGGTCCGCCGCTCTATGGCTTCCTCTTGATTGATAAGCCCGGCATTCAAATCCGCGTCTATCGCCATCTGTTTGCCTGGCAGGGCATCCAAAGTAAAACGAGCACTGACTTCTGAAACGCGGCCCGCGCCTTTTGTGATTACGACGAAATTGATGATGATTAGAATCGCGAATATTACGATACCAACCGCATAGTTCCCGCCGATGACGAATTCACCAAACGCTTCGATGACTGCCCCGGCGGCGTCCGTTCCTGTATGACCTTCGAGGAGCACCACTCGAGTGGATGCGACATTCAAGCCTAATCTGAGCAACGTCGTTGCTAACAACACTGTCGGAAAGACCGCAAGATCCAGCGGCCGCATGACGTACACGACCGCCAAAATTACGACGAGAGACAACGAAATATTGAAAGTAAAGAGCGCGTCGAGCATGAAAGCCGGCAATGGCACGACAATCATTGCGAGCAAACCCAATACAACAATTGGCAGCCCTAAACTCAAGCGTAAGGCGTCGCCAAGCATTCTCAAGTAATGGCCTTCCATCACCTACGACTCCTCCGCTTCGGTTGCAGCATCCGGCACATCTCGACCGATTTCCTTTTCCAGGCTAATCGTGGGCATCGTCGGCCAGTTGCCACGATTTGTCTCCGCATTTCGCAGTTGATAGATATAGGTGAGAACTTGCGCCACAGCCGTGTAGAGTCGCGGATCGATTTCCTGGTTAAGTTCTGTCGTCGCATGAAGCGATCGTGCCAATGCCGGTGCCTCAAACAACGGCACTCCACTCTTCTTAGCGACTTCACGAATCTGCGCCGCCATGTAGTCGACACCTTTGGCAACGACGACAGGCGCACGCATCTCGGCATCTGCATATCGAAGCGCAACCGCATAATGCGTAGGATTGGTGACGACCACGTCTGCAGTAGGTACCTCTTCCAGCATGCGCTTGTTTGCAAGCTCCTGCTGCAGTTGACGAATACGGCTCTTGACTTCAGGACGGCCCTCGGTCTCTTTCATTTCGTCGTAGATTTCTTTGCGCGTCATGCGCAATTTCTTGTTGTTGCTCCAAATCTGGAATGGCACATCGACTAGGGCGATAAACCCAAGCGAAGCCGTGCACACCAACAATGTGGTAACCATCATCTTCCCGGTCTGCGGCAATGCGCTTTCAATCGTGGAAGTGCCTAACGCGATGATCTTTGGGCTTAACACCTTCAGCACGATAACAGCACACGTGCCGACGACACCGGCTTTGGCGATCGCCTTCACCAACTCCATAAGGCCATGCGTGCCGAACATACGCTTCATGCCGGACAGCGGGTTCAGCTTGCTCATCTTTGGCTGCATTGCCTGCGTACTGAACGCAAAGCCGCCGATAGCCGACCCACCGAAAATTGCTGCGATTGGCAGGACAATAAATAGCGGCAGCAACACCCGCAAGCCCGCTTCAATGCTTTCGGCAAGACTGACGATCGGCGCATCCGCATCGAGCAGCTTGGCCGGATCGATGCTGAGGCCATTTCGCATCAACTCCGCGATGGACCCTACGAACCACTCGCCAGACGCATACATGGCGATGGCCGCAGCAACCATGACGACGGTCATCGTCAGTTCACGCGAACGAGCGATTTGTCCGCGCCGTCGAGCGTCTCGCAACCGTTTTTGCGTAGGTTGCTCGGTGCGTTCTTGCTGACTACTTTGTTCTTCGGCCATGTCTAGCCACCCGCCAACTGCAGCATCGCCCCAAACGCCTCGTTAGTTGCATTCAACCAAACGGGGAACATGTTTTTAATACTAATCAACGTCACGACAAAGCCGACCATGATTGTGATTGGAAACCCAACCGCAAAAAGATTCAGCGACGGCGCCGCTCGGCTCACTACGCCAAACGCCACATTAACCATCAAAATTGCAGCGACAGCGGGTAAAGCAAGCTGCAATCCGCTTACAAACATGGTTCCAGCAAAACTAACGACCAGCCAAGCACTTGCTGGCGCAAAAGACGATGAGGCAATCGGTAGTGCCACAAAACTGTTAGCCATGATCTCTACAAGCGCAAGATGCGCATCTGTCACAACGAGTAATAGCGAGCCAACGATTACATAGAACTGGCTCAACGTCGGCGTGCCACCGTGCTGCGGATCTACGACTGTCGCGAAATGCAGCCCCATCGAGATCGCTAATGTTTGGCCGGCCAGTACGGCCGCATCAATAACCATCCGCAGAATGAAGCCTAATGCGATACCAATCAGAAGCTCGCGAACCAGCACAAGAAAGAACATTGGACTCAAAATCGCGGCGTCCGGCAGTTCTTTCGCAAACGGCAATAGTGCGTAAGTCAAAATCACAGTGATCACTGCGCGCACACGAATCGGAATGTATGCCGATCCAAATATCGGAGCAACCAACATGACGCCAGAAACGCGCATCAGCGGCCAAAGCCACTTCAACACCTGATCGTCGATTTGCAGATAAGCTTCCACTAGCCGATGAGCTCCGGAATCGAACTGATAAGGTTCGTCGTAAAGGACATGATTTCGTTCAGCATCCACGGACCAACTACAACCAATGTGACTACCAGGGCCAGCAGCTTGGGAATAAAGCTCAATGTCATTTCGTTTATCTGAGTTGCAGCCTGCAATACGCCGATTGTCAGCCCTGTCGCCAACGCACCCAGCAACAGCGGGGCTGCCAACATTGTCGCGACAGTCAATGCCTGTTGAGCGACGGTTAGCACAGTTTCGGGTGTCATCAAAGAACTCCTAAATCGAAAAACTAGATGCCAGCGTGCCAATCAGCAGGCCCCAGCCATCCACCAAAACGAACAACATGATTTTGAAAGGCAAGGATATGAGCATCGGTGAGAGCATCATCATGCCCATCGACATCAGCACGCTTGCAACCACTAGATCAATAATCAAAAACGGAATAAAGGTTAGAAACCCAATCTGAAACGCTGTTTTTAATTCACTGGTAAGAAATGCTGGCAACAGAACGGAAAATGGCACTGCCTCCGGCCCTGCATACGCTTCATCGTTAGCCAGGCTCGCGAACATCGCGAGATCTGGTTCGCGAGTCTGGGCTAACATGAACTCGCGCATCGGTATGCTGGCTTGCGTCACAGCTTCGGCAATCTGAATTTGACCTTCCACGTATGGCTGCAAGCCGCGGTCATATATCTGCTGCAGAACCGGCGCCATAATGAAAAAGCTCAAAAACAGCGCCAAGCCCATCAAGACTTGGTTTGGTGGCGTCTGCGGCATACCTAAAGCCTGTCGCAACACCGCAAGCACGATTACGATGCGCGTGAATGATGTTGCGGCCAAAAGCAAAGTGGGAATGAATGCCATCGCGGTCATCGCCACCAGCACTTGAATGCTCAATGACCACCCCTGCCCGGAGTCGACGCCGCCTGTCTGCGACAAAACAAAGGCCGGTGTAATTTCCTGTGCAGAGGCCAACAACGGCACAAGCACTAAAACGAGCGTTGCGATGCAGCGCTTCATTCAGATGCTCCCATTGCAAGATCGAATGGTCGCGCGCTGGGCTTGTCTTTAACCACATGAAGACTGCGCATGCCGGCTGGACTCACTCCCACCAGTACCTGCTCATCGCCGACTCTCAAAAGCACAACGCGCTCTTTCGAACCGAGCGTTAAGCCACTCACTATTTCTATGGCATTCGAACCGCTGTTTTGGCCGTCTCGCCAACGTCGCAGCGCCCATGCGCACGCGCCTAATACGGCGAGCACCAGGGCCATACTCACAATCATTCGCATACTGGAAGCAGCTAAGCTGGAAGTCAGATCAGTCGAGACGCCCGTTGCGGCTTGGGCGCGCGCCCATGCAGGGTATACGGATGCCGCGACAAGCAAGGCAAAGCTCTTCCACCAGGTCGGGTTCATGATTTCTGTTTCTCCGCGCTGGATCGACCAGCGGGCTCGATGATTGACGTTAAGCGAATTCCGAATTTGTCGTTTACGAGCACAATCTCGCCGTGCGCAACCAATGCCCCATTGACCATGACATCCAGCGGCTCGCCGACGGCTCTGTCCAGCTCTACGACAGCGCCCTGGCCGAGCTTCAATAGCTCCCCTACGCTCATCGTTGCGCTACCGACTTCGAGGGTCAGCGTTACCGGAACATCGAGAACGATATCCAAACTCGGATGGCGGCCATTCGTCGCCGCACCCGATGTTTTCGACGTATCTTCGAACTCAGGGGGCTGAACCGATACCGCGCTGGCATTCGGGTCAACACCGGCTTTATCGCTCGCAACCTCCGTCGCGGGCGCGGTAGTTGATTGCATTGCTTCTGATGCGTTCTCGTCCATCAGTTATCTCCAATTTTGTTCTTGCTTACTGCGTGCCGGATCTTCACTGCATTGAATCCGCGATGTGTACCGAGCGTGCCTTCAAAAACCGGTTGATTAGCGGCATAAACGAGAACCCTGTTAAGAGCTTCTGTCTTTATAATGTCGCCTGGCTTTGCGTTTGAGATATCGCCTAATCGAATCGGCACCTCGCCGATAACCGCTCGAAGCTGTACGCGTGCCTGCTTCAAGTCCTCGCGCATTCGTTCAGTCCAATCGGAACTCGAACCACTTCCGCTTGCTGGTAACGCGCGGCGCTTTTGCGCACCGAGTTCACGCACAAGCGACGCCGGCCAGATCATCTGCACGACGTGTTCCAGCTCACCAACTTCAAAAAGAAACCGGCACGACATCAGGGCTTCTCCAGACTCCGAGAGCGGACTTGAATCGACATCGAATTCCTCTGCAGAAACCGCGAATTGCAGCGGTATGTGCTTTCTCCAAGCATCTCCAAGAGCAACGATCAATCCATCAGCGAAGCGGCTGACAAGTCGCTGTTCCATTTGCGTCAATTCCGCCAGTCTTTCGCTTCGGCGCGCAGAGCCTGCACCGCCAAAAAAGAGGTCTACCATTGCCGAGACTGTATCGAGCTGCAGAACACACAAACACTGCTGCGACTTGTTGGGTATATCTATGGTGATATTTGAAGTGTTGGCCTCGATTAGTGCGGCAAAATCTTGCGCTGTTAACCAACTGGGTTCTTGGGCACTAATCACGACGGGCTTCTTGAATAACTGCAGCCACAATTCGTCCAATGCTTCCGCGAGTGCGTCATTAATCGTCTCAAGCGTTGCAAAACGCTCCACGGCCACTTGCTCCCAATACGACGTTTCAAGCTCACGAAGAGTCGACTTAGGCGAACCGGCTGTTGTCCCCGCTTGATCCGCTGACTCTTCCAACAAGGCATTGGACTCAGCGGCTGATAAAAGTGATTCATCCGCGCCCGACTGGGAACCAGGCACGGAAGCAGCAGTCCCAGGGACCGCTTCGTTGTGGGTTGCAGCGTCGTCTTCGACCATGTCTTTAGGCTCCGCCATTACTGCAGCACGAAACTGGTGAAGTAGAGGTCTTCGATCTCGACGTTAGGATCTTCTGCCGCCAGAATTGACTGGACTTCCTCCAACGACTTCTTACGAACTCGGTCTTTGCCTTCGCGCGTGGTGAGCTCCTCGAGATCTTCGTCCGAGAGAAGCGCGAGCAGGTTGTTGCGAATTTGGGGAGTGTGAAGTTCGAACGCGGCGATGCTCTCTTCGTCCCGCGCCATGGCTTCTAGCGTCACTTGCAGAAAACGTACCGTATCGCCTTCCTGATAACTGACGACGATCGAGGGATTCAATCGCGTATAGACAGCCGGCCCGAGTGGCTGCTTAGGCTGCAATTCTTCTACAACCTGTGGGACAGGCTGCAACGCGAGCATCCAGTCCGGGAAAAGCATCTCCGGCATCATGCTCTTGGCAATAATCAGTGTGCCGAGCTGAACGCCAATCATGACGCCAATCAAGCCGACACCCATGACGGCCATCTTGACGATCCCGCCGGACTGCTTGGTCGCCGCGGCTTCGCCGTCTGAGGTTTCTTTATCGTCAGCCATTGTCCTGCTTCTATTAGTTGCGTTAACAACTCATAAGCAAGAAGCGTGCCGACTTCTATTGGCCTCTATTTCTTATTGCTTTTCAATGGGTTAACTAATTCTCTCAGCATTGGCGTCGAATTCTTGACGGTTGCCGTACCGGTATCCGCCAATAGTTTGACTAGGCTAGAACATCGAGGCGGCGGGCATTTCGAACAACTGCTGGTTGCGCAGGGCTTGATTCAGCAACTGCATCATCAGCTTTGCTGTCTTCGATTGGCCGAGGCGCCAAACTCGCATGACGTTCATCGGGGCGTGCCGATTGCTCTTGCTGCCCACCGGAAACGTCAACATCAAGCAGATTCATACCCTGATCAACGAACATTTCTCGCAGACGCGGCAAGCTCGCCTCAATCGCTTCGCGAGCATGTCCATGCTGTGCATTGATCGATAGCGAGGTGCCGGATTGATCCATTCTCACGCGTATTTCAATCGCGCCGAGTTCTTGGGGATGCAAGTGGATCCGTGCCGATTTTTGACCATCTGACGCCATAGAGATCAAGCGGCCGCCTAACTGATCGCCGATCTGTTCACGGGAACTCGTCATATCCAACACGCCAGGTAACACGCGAGGCAATACGGATGCGGGGTTGTGGCCACCATCCATCACTACTGCGTTTGATGACGTCGTGACGCGGGCGTCCCCAACGAGACCGTGAGCAATTGTGACCTCCGCTGCTGTTGCGTTCAGCGCACCGTCCATGCCCACGCGCCCGGCGCTCAGCCCGCCGCGCATGCTCAGTGTATCGTGCATCTTTGCTGCCGCTTGGGCGGTGGTGGCCTCGTCAAACGCCGCCAAATCTCTATGCACAGCGCCAGACCTTGACGCGACGCCGCCGTCGGGCACTGCGATTCCGGCGTTTTGCCTCGCGTTCAGATTCATGACGTCCTGGTCCCCTTGCAGCACAAAAGCCCCAGGTTGAATTTCGCCAGACGTGCCCGCACGCAAACCAAGCGGCCGGCCGGCTGCAGTGTCTGTGTCGCGCGGCGGCATATTGGTTGCCGACGCCTGAGCGCTCGTCTGTCCGCGCGCCGCATTGAGCGGTAACTGCAAATCACTCGCGGCCAATTTAGACGCGCCAGAAGTGACGGCCTGTTCGGTGAGATGATTCGCGGCTGGGCCAATCGCTCGTTTATCGAAGGAAGCTGCTTCTGTGGCATTGTCCAAGCCTTGAAGCGGCAGAGTCTTGCCTACTGGCGGCGCATTGTTGCCGCTTAAGAATCTCGTTTGGCCGCTGGTTTCATCGTCCAGTGCAACGCTGACGGCACCATTGCCGAGCTGGCCGGGGAACTGGCCAAGCTCACCTGGGAGCTGGCCGTGGTGCTGGCCCAAGGAGGCTGTGCCCGCACCTGCAGCCGGCAGCAAGGGTGGCGCACCGCCATCCAGCAGCACTCCCAGTTCCGTCATATGGGAGAGTGATTCCGCTGCCTCATGGCCTGACAATGGACTCGAATAATCTAACTCAACTCTATGATTTTTTGATATTTTATCGGCCTGCTTCGCCATAGCGTAAGGACCGGAGGCTGCTCCATCCCCAGCGAGCCCAGGTTTAGCCAGAACCGGCCGATCAGATGGCTGGGCGCGACTTTCTGCAGCCTGCAGCGCTTGGGCAAAGCCAGCGTCCGCATCGCCCAAAGGCAGATTGCTGTGTTCTGCAGCCCCTGCAGATACCAACCCAGCCGATGATTTGTCGGGGCGACTCTGCAGAGCAGTTATGCATGTATCCATTGTCATATCGATAGATACAAAGCAAGTAACGTGCCAGCCAAGCACGCCAACGCTGCACGCCTCAAAGGCTAAAAGCTGCTCTATCTCGAACTTTGATTCCAACGCCCAGCCTCATCGAGGCTCGACTGCTCTCGCCGCGATTCCTCAAGCATCCGGGATTGCTGTTTCCGCGATGCAAAACTGTCGACGGCTGTTGATTTCGCTTTTGCAGCACGCCAGGTATCGAGTCGCTGCTCGAATTGCTGACTCAACCTCGCGACTTGATCGCTTTGCTCTACCACCGCTTTCGTCAGTGCATCTATGAATCCGCGCGACGATGTAAGCTTGCCGATATCCACAATGGTGTCGGGCGCCGATCCCTGACAGTACTCCTCCAAATATTGTTCAAGTAACGCGAGCCGTTGCTTTTCAGCTGAAAGCTGCATCATCGAAGTTGCTACATATTGCGACTTCTCCAATTCCGAGATGTCGGCGAGCATTTTTACCAGTTGAAGCGGGTCCTTACGCATGTATTATTCCTTTTTCATTTCCTTACATCGATTTGCTGGCCTTCAGGCGCAGACTCAACGTCCAGTTGAGACACCAATCTTTTTAGTTCACGAACACTGTCATCGAGCGAGACTGCTTCGCCTATACCCTGGCGCATGAATTTCTCAACTTGTGGCCATACTCTCATGGCAGCATCCAACTTCGAATCTGATCCGGGCGAGTAGGCGCCAACGCTCAATAGATCGCGGTGACGCATATAGTAAGAATAGATATCGCGAAAACGCTGGGCTGCTGCCAAGTGCGTTGCATCAACAATCTTGTGCATCGACCGGCTTACCGATGACTCGATATCCACAGGCGGATAAATCCCGCTGTCCGCCGTTTCACGCGACAGCATGACATGCCCATCCAGAGTCGCCCGAGCACTGTCGACTATTGGATCGTTCTTATCATCACCTTCGACCAAAACCGTATAAAACGCCGTAATCGACCCGCGTCCATCCGCACCGTTACCTGTGCGTTCGATCAGCTCGGGAAGCCGGGCAAAAACTGACGGCGGATATCCTTTTGTCGTTGGCGGCTCACCGATTGACAGCCCGATTTCTCGCTGAGCCTGGGCGAATCTCGTCAGCGAATCCATCAAGAACAAAACGTGCTTGCCTTGATCGCGAAAATGCTCGGCTATGCTCGTTGCATACCAGGCACCGTGCAGCCGCATCAATGCCGAAGCATCCGACGGAGTAGCTACGACAACAGCACGTGCAAGGCCCTCCGGCCCGAGGTTATCTTCGACAAACTCTCTAACTTCTCTGCCGCGCTCTCCGATCAGCCCTACTACAATCACATCGGCCTTTGCATATCGCGTCATCATGGCCAGTAGAGAACTCTTACCCACACCGCTTCCAGCAAAAAGACCTAAGCGTTGCCCCCGACCAGCCGTCAACAGCGCATTTAGTGAGCGCACGCCGACATCAATTGGCTCACTAATAGGTTGACGAGCCAGCGGATTGATCATCTCGCCAATCAGCGAGGCCGAAGCGCGGCAGCGCAGCGGGCCTCGCGAATCCAGCGGCCTGCCCAGCGCATCAATGACCCGGCCAAGCAATGCATCACCGACCGGACGGCGTGCGCTCGACATCAGCGGAGTAACTCGCGCGTTAGGAACAACTCCGCTGACTTTCTCGGTTGGCATCAGAAACAGCCGGTCATCGGCAAAACCGACAACTTCCGTCTCAAGTGCTTTGCCATTTGAATTGTGCACCAAACAACGGCTGCCAATTGGTGCCTTGCAACCGGCTGCTTCAAGCGTTAAACCCGTTGCGCGAACGAGACTGCCCTCCACAATTGGAGGCAGTTCTTCGGAATTGCTCTGCCACTGCTCGACAAGCTTTAACCACCGATCGCTGCGTCCGCGTGCTTCACGAAGGCTTGAAGGATCAAGAATCTGCATCTTCAGCCTCACCGCTCAGCATGTTTTCAACAATTCGTTTAAGCCGCGTTTCGATGCTGGCATCTATCTGAGCGACATCGGAAACAAACAAACATCCACCGCGTTTCTGTTTCGGATCGCGTCGAATTCGCCAACTGCGCTGACTCGTTTCTGCCAGATGCTCTTCGATCAACGCAGCGTCGTCTGGGTGCACGACTATTTCCACATCCGCGCTGGATACCGGCAGCGCTCGCAGGCACTCCGTAACGATATTTCGCAAATGCCCTGAATCCAGCTCCAATTCACGCCTCAGCAACTGCTCCGCGACAGATTTCACCAAGACTGCCAGTTGGCTGCTGACATTGTCGTCCAAATCTCTAAAAGGCTTACCCAAAGACTCGAGGATTTCATGCAGATACGCCATCCTTTGACGCGCGTCCCGTGTACCCGCCTCCATTGCAATGGAATAGCCGTCTTCATAGCCCTGCTCCCATGCAAGCTTGCGAGCCGACTCGACATCGACCGGGCGAAGATGCCGAGAATCATCGACCTCTGGCGCACGCCACGGAAGGTATTCCAAGTTGGAGTGATCGCCACTCATGCTGTTAGACGAACTCCTCTCCGCCGCCGCCGAGATTTATCTTCCCGTCGTCGGCCAAAGCCTTCGCCGCCTCTACAATCGTCTTCTGGGAAGCCTCGACATCACTTAGCTTCACCGGCCCCATTGCTTCTAGATCGGACTGCAGGAGTTCTGCGGCACGCTTCGACATATTGCGAAACACCAAGTTCTTGAACACGTTGGAAGCGCCTTTCAATGCAAGCCCCAGCGATTGACTATCGATGTCGCGCAATAGAGTCTGCATTCCACGGTCGTCGAGTACCTCCAGACTTTCGAATACCAGCATGTTGTCCTTGACCTCTTGACTGAGGTCGGCATCTCGTCCCGCAATTTCTTCCAAGACGGCGGTTTCTACGGCCTTGCCTGTCAAATTCAGTATTTCCGCTGCAGTGCGGATACCACCGAGCGTCTTAGCCTTATGTTTTTCGCTCTTCGTAAACTTCTGGTGCATTAAATGCTCGAGATCTTCGAGCGCCGCTTCGGAGATGTCTTCCATCTGCGCGATTCGCGCAATAGCGTCCGACGCGAGCGCTACTGGCAATTCAGCAAGAACGGCTGCCGATTTTTCTTTAGGCAAGCAAGCCAGCGCTATGGCAACAACTTGCGGGTGTTCCGATTGAACTGCGTCAATAACTTCCGCCGGTTCCATAAGCTGCAAGGATGCTAACGCGCTGCCTTCCTTAGGAAAGAGACGCTCGACCAAAGGCACCGCTTGCTGATCACCAATCGACTCCGTCAGTAGGCGCTGCATGAAACCTTCCGACACAGTATTGACAGGGCCTTCTTCGGTCATCGTTGCGGTGAACTCGCTAACAACCTTATCTGCAAGTTCACGACTCACGGTGCCGAGGCCTTTCATTGTCTCGCTCAATTTGCGAACTTCAGCAACATCCATATGCTTCATGATTTTGGCGGCATCACGCTCGCCTAAAGACATCAAAAAAATGGCAGCGCTGTCGCTTCCCGACATCTTGGGCTCTCTAGCCATTTGCGCCCACCCATTCCTTTACAACTCTTGCGACACGCTCAGCGTCGTGGTCAACCAATTGTCTTACTGCACTCACTTTTTGATCATAGGTGAGTTGCCCTGCACCGCCGGCACCCACACCCGCGACAAGCGACCCGGCCGAGTTCTTAGACTGTGCCGGTGCCGTCAGCATTCTGACAATTGGACGCGCGACACCCCACCCGACGAAAAGTATTGCTGCAATGCTCAATCCCTGCTGCAGCATGCTGCGAAAGTCTGGAGAAGCAAAAAGCGACGGCGCTTCGATTTCAGGCGGTGGCGGCGGTTGATAAAATGGCGCTGTAGTGATGGTTATTGTGTCGCCTCGGCCTTCATCGAATCCAACAGCCTGGCGAACTAGCGCCTCGACTTCCGCAATCAACGCATCCACATTTTCCGAACCGGCGCCATCTGCGTCGGCCCCTCCTGCGTTAAGGCTACTGCTAGCTGCCCCTTCCGGCAGTGCCGTGTTTTCGTCGATAACCACTGCGACAGAAATGCGATTCAACGTACCGGATGCACGCCGCGTCACGCTCATTGTCCGATCGAGCTCATAGTTGCGTGTCTGTCGCACTGATTCACGTGTTGCGACCGTCTCGGCTCCACCGCCTGCGCCCGCGGCAGCGGCAGTGGCAGCGGCGCCAACCTGTGGCGGCGTGTTGCTCAGTGCACCGGGAACACCTGCCGGCGCGTTACTCGCACCGCCGTTGCGATCTTCCTGTATCTGCTCGCTGCGAACTACGCTGTTGGCCGGGTCGTACTGCTCGCGGCTTTCTTCTTGGACGGTGAAATCCACTTCTGCCGCAACACTTGCCCGGACACTTTCTGGCCCTACGACCGGCGACAATAACGCGATAATTCTGTCAGCATAGCTGTCCTCCAGACGCCGCTTGTACGCAAACTGCCGTTCGCTTTGCACCAGCTCGTCGTTCGAACCTGCCTCGCTTAGTAACTTGCCGTTCTGATCTACGACCGTCACGCTATTCGGCTCGAGCTCCGGAATGCTCGAAGCAACTAAGTACACAATTGAGGATACCTGGGACGGTTCCAAGGATCGTCCAGGAAACAGGTAAACTAATACAGAGGCACTCGGGCTCTTCTTATCGCGCAGGAAAACAGTACTGCGAGGTAGCGCCAGGTGAACACGAGCACTTTGTACCGGTCGCAGGTTGCTGACCGTCCGGGCAAGCTCAGTTTCCAGCGCATGATGATAACGGGCGTTTTCCATGAACTGGCTCGATGTAATGCCCGATTCCGCCTGAATCATCTCAATGCCAAAGCCAGCACCGCGAGGTAACCCGGCTGATGCCAGACCCAAGCGAGCTTCATGAAGTCTATCGGGAGGCACGCGTATCGCGCCCGTGCGTTGATCGAGGTCGTACTCGATCCCACTTGACTGCAAAGCAGAGACAATTTCTGCCGCTTCTGCATCACTTACGTTCGAGTACAGCGTGCTATAACCTGGATCTCTGAGCCATAGCGCACCGACAGTTCCCACCGTGATACTAACCGCCAAAGCCACGAGCAACAGCACTTGACGCACGGCTGGCGCATTGCGCATCAATGCGGACAAATTGTTACCTGCTTGTTCTTCTTGATCCATGATTAACTTTTTCTCATTCGATGATGATTAACTAAACAGACATGTTCATGATTTCTCGATAGGCGTCGACGATACGATTTCTCGCTTCCGCCATTGCCTGGAATGAGACGCTTGCTTTTTGCATTTCTACGACAACCTCGGCAATGCTCGTATTGGCGTCGCCTGCTTGAAAACGCGATGCTGCCGCTTCCGCTACTTGCTGTTGCTCGCTGACAGAATTGACCGCGTGTTTTAGCACTGAGCCAAAGCCTACGCTCTCAGTATTTGCGCCCGGATTTGGCTGAATCGGACTCTGCGAATTGATACCTTCAGACAACGCCCGTATTTGCGCGAGCACATTGCTGATTTCCGTATTGATTGATGTCATCTGCGTTACCTCAACTAGCGGTGGCTACCGTGCTTGCAACCCGGGTATTTCGACACCTGCATCTCGCAACTTCGCTACTTTGTAGCGAAGGGTCCGCGGGCTAACGCCCAAAATACTCGCTGCGGCCTGGCGGCTACCACGACTTTGTTGCAGCGCGTCAATCACCAATTGCTCTTCCATGCTGCGAAGATTCGAGCGGAGTCCAGACTCCTCTTCACAAACCGGCACTTCCGGCGCTGACGGCATAACGGAAGAACTCAGGTCTCCTGACTCAAAAATGAGATCGGCACCGCGAATTTGCGCACCCTCACAAAGAATCAGCGCACGCTCCATCAGATTCTGTAGTTCGCGTACGTTGCCCGGCCATGCATACTTAACGAGCAGGTCCGACGCTTCGGCGGACAGCAGAGGTGTCGGCCGCGAACCACTGCAAGATTTTTGCAGGAAGTACTTTGCGAGCGGCAGAATATCGGCAGGACGATTTCTCAATGGCGGTAAGTGCAGTGGAAAAACGCTCAATCGATAAAAGAGGTCCTCGCGAAAAACTCCGCGCTTTACACAATCGCCGAGATCGCGATTGGTCGTAGCCAGGACGCGGACATCGAGCTTTATCGAATTGCGCGCTCCGACCCGCTCAACTTCCTTCTCCTGTAAAACTCGCAATAGCTTCGCTTGCAGACCCAAGTCGATTTCGGAAATTTCATCCAGCAATATCGTGCCGCCTTGAGCCATTTCAAACTTTCCAGCGCGTGCGATGTGTGCACCGGTGAAAGCGCCTTTTTCGTGTCCAAACAACAAAGACTCCAGCATGTTTTCCGGAATCGCGGCACAGTTAATTGCGACAAACGGCGCCGCTGACCTGCCTGAACAGTTGTGAATATGCTGTGCGAAGACCTCTTTGCCAGTGCCGCTTTCCCCACTAAGCAGCACCGTGGCATCACTGGGTGCCACTCGTTCTGCGAACGACAAGACACGGATAGTTGCGGCATCCACAGCAATCATGTCGCGCGAATAGTCGACGCGATCGATAATGCTCTTGATTTTTTTCAGCAAAGTTGGCGAATCAAAAGGCTTCACAACATAGTCGCTCGCCCCTTTTTGAATGCTCGCAACGGCATGCTGGATCGTTCCGTAAGCCGTCATCAACAAGAACGGTAAATCTGGCCGAGTCTCCCGCAGGGTTGCCAACAAATCTGAACCATTCATTGGTTCCATTTGATAATCACTGACGACAGCCGCGACATCCGTCTCTGCAAGCACCTTCAGCGCATCTGTGCCATCGCTAGCTTCATGCACTTCGAAATCCGCGAGACTCAATGTCTGCGCCAGGGCGCCGCGCAATGCGGTGTCATCTTCTACCAATAAAATTGATGCATTAGTCATGTATTCGCATCCTCTGCTGAAACTGTGCTGGCGATAGGCAAAGTGACTGTGAAAGTCGCCCCGCCTCGCGAGTTGGCGGCGACGTGTATGTCGCCTTGATGTGCTCGAATGACGGAACGCGCGACCGCGAGGCCAAGCCCGGTTCCGCCTGATCGACTCGTATGAAATGGCTCGAAAATCTTTTCGGCATCTTTGGTCGGTACCCCGGGCCCATTGTCGGAAACATTAATTTGCAGTTGCTGCTGAGCCGCCTTGTTCATCGTCGCTTGGGCAAACTCTTGACGGGGGTTTGGCTGCGCACTGTTTTTGACAGATGTGCGTTCCGGCGCTGAATTCGCAGTGAGGCTTGCCGTATACAGCGACTGGGGCTTGCCCATAGCAACAGATACGTTAACGACTGCCGCTTCTCCGGCTGCTTGCAGCGCATTAACTACAAGGTTTTGAACGGCGCTTGCCATGGCAACGTGATTGCCTCGAACCCAGCAAGGCTGCGTTGGCACAATCACGTTTAGAATTTGTTCGCCCTGCAACATTGGCCGCACATCGCGTTCGACACACGCAAGCAGCTCGCTCAAGACAACTTTGCCGTCTTCTTTGGCGGCATGACCGCCCGCAAACTCCAGCATGTCGCTGATTAGGGCCTCCAAATCGGATAGGCACCCAATAGCGTTGCGGATGAGTTCGCAGCGCTTTTCCTCGGGAATATTCGGGTCAATAGCCGTGGACGAATACAGTAACGCTGATGTAACCGGCGTTCTCACTTGATGCGCAAGCGTCGCTAGCGTTTCGCCTAATGTCGCCAAACGCTGATGTCTCACCAACACTTCGTCTACACGACGCTGCTCAGTAATATCAGTCAGCAGAAGAATGCTGCCGCCATCCGCCATATCGTTCTGCTGAGTCACTATCAAACGCCGACCGTCTGCCAGGACGAGATCGCCATGTTCGGTCAACTGCGTCTCAAATAACTTCTCGGAAAGATCTTGCCAGTTGGCGCCAACCGTCAAACCATCCATCCATCCTCGAGCGCGTGAATTGCACTCGGTAACACCGCCGCGCCGATCAATAACCACGACGCCGCCTGGCAGCGCCTCGAGAATATCTCGAAGACGTTGTGCGATAAGCCGTTTGTTCTGTGCTTCTGCGCGACGTCCCTGATTAGCATCGCGAAGTTGACGGCGCATGTCAGACATGCGCTGCTCCAAGCTCGAATAGGAAGCCTCGAGCTGGCTGGAAACCAAATTGAAGGTATTAAAGGCCTCTGCCAGCTGCAGTAGTTCCTGCTCAGAGGTATGTGTAGACGCCATTGCTCAATTGCTCGTTTCGTATCATTACGATAACCAGCAAAGCAAGAACCGTGCCTAATAAATTATTGCTATGTTTTTTATGTACTTAGAATTTTTGAGGACTCAAAAAACGGCGCGATGTCAGAAATCGGAACGCCGATAGAGGGCTTGACGCCAGAAATTTGTCACCTGTTCCTGTCGAAGTCGGCTTGCACCATCGTGCCGCGTGCAATGGCAACCTGCCGGCGATGATGGCGAAAGATGACCTGCTCTAATCCGTCTCGAACATTGGGCGCAAGAAATTCGACCGAGGCCCTGCACCACTGGAAACCATTCCGCTCTATGGTTCCATCCAAACGGCAAGGTAGTCGCAGCGGCAATGGGATATGCATATTTGCCCAGATATTGGCGAAGCCGGAAGCACCGCGTTCGCACTTAAACTTTTCATCGGCTTGCCATTCAATACTTCTGCCACGAAGAATGAGTGGCCGTGGCTCAGGAAGCCCCGCTTTTTCGCCTACCAAATTCGATACGAGGCTCAATAGAAGATCAACCTTGGCCTCGAGACGAGAACTGTCTCCAGAGACATGCGCGATGTCATCTTTCGGCGAGCGCGGAGTTTCTTCAAATACAGCGATTGCCTGCAGCGCCCTGGCCGTATCTTCATTGGCATGCTCTAACGCCGACGAAATTCTGAAATCAGCAGGTTGCCATTCAATTGGCAACAGATCCTCAAGTGATAGACCCTCGTAGTTTGTTTCGGAATCTATCATTGAACTAGTCCGGGTTACCTTCCAAGGAAGTACGCACAGGTGTCCCCAGTCTTGCTTCAGCAGCGTGGCCTTCATATGCGCTAATGGCCCGCGCATTGTCGAACTGGTCCTGCGTTTGGCTCATCAATTCACTGCGCTTTCGCGCAGTCTTTCCCAGAGTCAATTGACTACGACGGTAAATGTCCTGCAAACCGGAAGCTTGACGTCCACCTTTCTCGACATACTTGATCAACAAGGCTTGGCGCTGCTCTTCAGCTGAGGAAGCCTCGCTCCATCGGCCCTCGGCAACAAACGCCTCTACCTGATCGGTAAGCTCCAAGATTGTCGCAAGGTTCGTCACT
>JAHEEO010000254.1 GCA_024640665.1 Rhodospirillales bacterium
AGGCGATATTGAGCTGGTCGATGCCGCCGAGTTGTTCGCCCAGCGAGGGCACCATCGGCAAGAACGCCGGCAATACGACACCGGACGTGCTGCTGTACACGGAAATGAGTCCCGCGCCAAAGGCGACGATGGCTTCGATCGTGGCCGGTGTCGACACGTTTGCGATGCCGCTCGTGATCAGGTCCATACCTTGGGTCTCACGCATCATCGTCACGAGCACGGTGACGCCGGTCACCATGAGAATAACGCCCCACGGCATGCGTTTGATGGCTGCCGTGTCATCAACAGTCCGCAGCAGTATCAGTGCCGCAGCAATGATAATTGCGGCCACCCCGACATCAATCGAAAAACCCACCACTGCAACGATCAGCAAGCCAATGCCGATCGTCGTCAGCCAATGCTGCCTGAGCAATGGCTCTGGCGCGGCGTGTTCACCGGTGGCGGGGCGACTGCCTGTCATTCCGTCAACTGCAGCCCCAGAGCCGCTCGGCGATCCGCTTTTTGAGCGGCTATTTGCTCCGTTGTTGCGGACAATCTTCCAGCCGCCGAGCAACAGGAAACCAGCAACACCCACCAGCGCATGGGCGAAGGCATTGTAAGCAAACGTATGCCACTCGTAGCCGCCGAGGCCGATACGTTCCATGACGCCGTGGGCGACGATGCCGGTTGGCGAAAACGGCGACAGCGTGCCGGCCAGTACGCCATTACCGGCCATGATGGCCATCAGCAATGGCGGAATGCCGACTCGGGCGGCTGCTGCCATCGCCGGCGGCGCGAGCAGCGCGCTGGCAGGCGTCGCGCCCGCGCCAATGGTTGCGATGACGAAGCCCACCATGAAGAACATGATGGGCAGCGCGAGTGCGTTGCCACGGCAGGCAAGTACGGCTCGATCCGTGAGGCGCGCCAGCGTGCCGTTGCAGTTGGCGATAGAAAACAACAATGTGACGCTGACCAGCGTGACCAGGAGTTCGGTCGGAAAGCCGGCGATGACGGTATCCGGAGACATGTCGCCAAGCACGACGCCGACAATCAACGCCAATGCGAGCGACAGCACGCCAATGTTGATTGACGTCGTGCAGCTCAGTGTCACGGCAAGCACCAGTGCGCCAACCGAGATCCATGCCAGACTCACTCGGCCGCTCCCGCATCGGCTTGCAACAGACTTACGAGTTCGCGAATGTCCTTTAGCGTTTCCAGCGACTCGACGGTTGAGAAAACCTGCTCGACACGCTCCGCGCTGAGCACCAGCGTCGCGCAATCGCTGAACTTCTCGTGCAGGTCTTCGCGCGAGAATGGCAGATCGGGGCCGCCGCGATACCGTTCGTCCGCAGCCTGTACCAGCTTGCGCCCGTCCGCGAGGTCAACCTCGACGGTGCTGCGAATCTTTTCCCATCCGAGCGCCTCGATTTCCGGGTCCAGTACGCGCTCAACCTTGCGCATCAATGCCTGCACAGGCTCGCTGCGAACGAATTCGTCATTGAACTCGTGAATGCCGGCTTTGCGGCGCAGCGCAATCGCGCTGACCATGAAGGCCGGACAGAATTTGGCTTCGAGTTCGTTGTTGGCGATCGGATAGCGCAGCGGGTTCAGGATGTTCGAGCCTGCGCGGACCCGAATCGCAACGATGTCGGCGGCGTCGACGTCATTGTCTATAACGAGGCGTCGCATTGCGTCCATTGTCGGGTGACCCAGCACGCCGCATGGGTAGGGTTTTATCGAAACGCCGGGCCAGACGATCGTATGCGGATTGCCCAACTTGCCGATGATGCGGTCAGCGTCGAAACCGTCGCCGTGGCTGAAAGACTGAAAGAACCCCCAGGGCGGATCGAGCCCATCTGCGCCGCCGGTGAATCCTCGTGCCGCAAGCTCCGCGGCGACGATACCGTTTTGCGCGGCGCGTCCGACGTGCAGCGGTTTTGTCATGCTGCCGAAGTTGACGCGGATACCGGAGGCTGAGCTTGCCGCGATGGCAAGCATATGTTCGAGCTGTTCGCCATGGAGGCCGAGCAGTTTCGCTGCTGCAACGGCCGCGCCGAAAGTGCCGATGGTGCCTGATGAGTGAAAGCCTTGTTTGTAATGGCTGGGGCTGATGGCTTCAGCAATCTTGCATTCGACCTCGAATCCGGTCAGGAACGCTTCGAGAAATTCACGCCCGGAAATGCCTGCGCGTTCGCCGACGGCAAGTGCTGCCATCAGCGGTGGAATTGTCGGATGAGTCAACAGGCCGAAGATGCGGTCGGCGCTGGTCGTCAGTTGTGTGTCGTCCCAATCCAGCGCATGCCCGCTGGTGCCATTGACCAGGGCGGCCTGCGACATGCTCGTTTTTAGCGGCGAACGGCCGAAGGCTGTTGCCTCCTGTTTCGAGCCGAAGTCGTTGGCGAAGTCGCGCACGATTTCACCAGCCGCCTGGGTGGATCCAGCCAGCATGACGCCGAGCCCGTCGATGATGCAGTGCTTGGCAATGGCGAGGGCTTCGTCCGGAAAGTTCTCAAACCGTGCAGCTTCGACAAAACGTACGACGGATTTAGTGGCTGATGCGGTGTCGGGCATTAGTTGTTCCTTTTTATTACGCATGGCCGCAAATGCTACGTGGGCATCATGCCATATCAGTCAATACAGAGAACGGAATGATATACAGTAGCCATAGCATGAAGAAACTAGCAGTAATTGACGACTACGAAAGGGCGGCGCCGTCGAGTGCGGACTGGAGCCCGCTTGACGGCAAAGTGGAAGTGACGTTCTTTCACGACCATCTCGATGATGAGTCGAGCATTGCCGAGCGACTGGCGGACTTCGAGATCGTATTTATTATGCGTGAGCGAACGCCGTTTCCGCATTCGTTGTTTGCGCGCCTGCCAAAACTCGAGCACCTGATTACTTCCGGCAAGCGTAATGCGTCTATCGATCTTGCGGCCGCCAAACAGCATGGCGTCGTTGTCAGCGGCACGCCAATACTGCCTTATCCTGCTGCCGAGCATGCGTGGGCCTTATTGCTCGCATTGGCCAAGCGAATTCCGGCGGATGACCGGCAGATGCGCGCAGGCGGATGGGGTGTCGATCTGAACGTCGGCTTGAAGGATAAGACACTGGGTGTCATTGGCCTTGGCAAGTTGGGCAGCCAGGTTGCGCAAGTCGGTTTGGCCTTCGGTATGAATGTGATTGCCTGGAGCCCGAATTTGCCGCGCGAGCGCTGCGCGGAAGTGGGCGTCGGCTATGCGTCGAAACAAGCCCTGTTGCGCGATGCGGATTTCATCAGTATTCACCTCGTGCTGGGTGAGCGCAGCCGCGGACTGATCGGCGCGAATGAATTGGCGCTGATGAAACCAACCGCGTTTCTAATCAACACCAGCCGCGGACCCATCGTGGATGAGCGCGCATTGATCGCTGCGCTGCAGTCAAATGTAATCGCCGGCGCGGGCCTCGATGTATTCGAGACTGAGCCTTTGCCGCAGGGCCACGCGTTTCGATCGCTGTCCAACACCGTGCTGTCGCCCCATCAGGGATACGTGACGCATGAGAACTACCGCATTTTCTATGCAACGGCGATCGAGAACATTTTGGGCTGGCTGGACGGCAAACCGCTTAATCTGCTCAGCTGATCAGCGCGCACAAGTTGGCAGCAGTATTGGCATCGACGTGATTTGTCAGTCTGAAATGGTGATAACGATTTTCCCTTTGTGCTGACCCTCGCCGAAATAGCGGAATGCTTCGCGTACTTCGCTTAACCGATAAGTTCTGTCGATAATCGGAACGAGCTTGCCTGCCTCGATCAGCGCTTTCAATTCTGCCAGGCCTTTGTTCGGCCCTTCGGATACCAAACGGAGCTTCCTGTCTTCGCGGGTCAACAATGCGACAAGACTCAGCAACCAGAGTTGGTAGACGCGAGGAATGGAGCCGCCGATCATCGCGTAAGTGCCTCCGGGCATTAATGCGCGCCGGTTGTCGAGCATGGATCGAAAGTTCTGACAATCAATAATCAGGTCGTAGCGGATGCCGGTTTTCGTGAAATCTTCTTGTGAATAGTCGATAACATGATCTGCACCAACTGAGCGAACAACACTCAGCTTGTGTGCGGCATCAACTCCGGTTACTTCGGCACCGGCAAGTTTGGCAAGCTGAATTGCAAACGTTCCGACACCTCCACCGGCGCCATTTATCAATACTTTTTGCCCAGGGCGTAATGCTCCGCCTTTGCGAATTCCCTGCAGCGCCAGGACG
>JAHEEO010000049.1 GCA_024640665.1 Rhodospirillales bacterium
CACTCTAAAGTTAAGGCGGTGTACCTATGTGGTTGGTCAAGCAAGCTTCTTTGATGGCGGCAAGGGTGCCGGCGCGAGTTGTTAAATGTTTGAGCCTCGCGCTCGTTTTCGCAGCCGTGGGTGCAGTCAGTAATGCGCACGCTCAGTCCGAAGCGCAGTTGTTTACTGTGCTCAACCCAACCGGCATCGCGCCCCCGATAGAACGCAGGGCTATGGCTCCGCGTCCAGCAAGCCTCGATGGAAAAACAATCTACCTGGTTGACGTTACGTTCAACGGCGGAGATCTGTTCTTGCAGGAGATGGAGAAATGGATGGCGGTCAATATGCCGGAGGTCGACGCCATTTATCGAGTCAAGAAGGGCGCCTATAACGCAGACGACCCGGAGCTATGGCGAGAAATTCAGGCCGCAGGCGGCCTGATGGTGATGGCTATAGGCCACTGAAGCACCTGTGCGCCGGCGGTCGTCGGCCATGTTGCTGAAGTAGAAGCAAACTACGGTATCCCTGCGGTCGGCGTCATAGTCGACGCGCTCGTAGACCTCGTCCACGACAAAGCGCTCGAGGAGGGTATGCCCGCGTTACGGCTCGCATTTACACACACACCTGTTGGCGGCAAGACACCCGCTGAACTCGCCGATTACATCGCTGGCCAAGACCCGGTCAATCGGCAACCGCTGATGCAAGAGATTGTGGGGCACCTGACCCGACCACTCAATGAAGAGGAGCAGGTGACGGGGACCTTTGAGCGGACAAAAAGAAAGCTGTTAGGGCCGGATACACAGGAAAATTTGCAACGCTACTTCGATGACAGGTTTTGGAGCGACCAGCTGCCGATTGTCATGCCGACGCAGCAGCGCGTTACCGCCATGTTGGGACAAACTTCACACGAGCCCGACGAAATCGTCGGCCGGATGCGGGTGACGGGGACGCGCGAGGCCTGGGAGTACAGCGTTGAGACTGTTGCAATTAATGCCGTTATGGCTGGCGCCAAGCCTGAGCACTTTCCTGCGATTCTTGCACTTGCGGCTTCCCAGACCAACGCGCGCTCTAGTTCAACGTCATCCATGACGGCCATGGGCGTCTTCAATGGGCCGATTGTCGACGAATTGCTATTAAACTCAGGTACCGGTGCGCTTGGACTTTACGACAATGCCGGTGCGCTGATTGGGCGCGCCTGGGGTTTGCTGTCGTCTAATGCAACTGGCGGATCTGTGCCAGGCCATACCTACCTGGGCGTGCAAGGCAGTCCAATGAGCAGTGTTCCGGCGGTATTCGCCGAAAATGTTGCAGGCCTGCCGGAAGGCTGGAATCCACTGCACGTGCAAAAAGGCTTCGCCATTAATGAGAGTATCGTCAGCACGTTCTCGGGCTGTCAGAGCCAGAACACGATGATGGTGTTGCGAGACGAGGACTGGGATTGGGTGCTAAAGCGGTTTATTGGCGGTCTCGGCCCGCCTAATCGCGGCTCCAAGATGTTATTGGTAGACCCTGCAGTGACGGCTCCGTTCTTGAGATTCGGCTTCGACACCAAGGAAAAGCTGATTGACTGGGTCAAGCAGAATATTACGACGCCGAAGTTCCACTATTGGTTGGATCAAGAAGTCATCAATTATAAGCTCGGGCCCGCACGCGCGGGACGCGAGCCTTATGCTACGTGGCTGAGCCTGCCCGACGATGCACCGATTCCGTATCTCGAAAACGTCGAGGTCGTCGTCGTCGGAGGCAGCGGCAACATCCGTTGGAGTGTCAACGAATGCGGCTATAACCGCAGTGTCAAAGTCAATGACTGGCGCTAAATAGCCGTTGCAACGTCACAGCGAGTCTGGGCCAAAGTGCTGCGCCAGGTAATCAGCGAGCACTTCGACATCGGCGCCGTCAACAGCGGCGCCGTTTTCTTGCATCGACCGTACGAGTGACAGCCAGCTGTCCCGGGTGTAAAAACCTTTGAACAGCGCCAGCGCACTCAATTCATGGCAACCCAAGCAGGACGTAAGGAGTATTTCGCGGCCTTGACCGGCTGGTAAGTCCACCCCAGCGTCAAACGTCGGCGCGCTCTGGGGCGATTGGATCGTGCAGGCCGCATTCGCTGCGAGCAAGCCGAGCATAAGGACCAGGTTTGTGGCCAGACTGGGTTGCATAGAAAAGTTCAAATCGGCGAGTGCGGTTTATTGGCGAGTGCAGTCTGTTTAAGCGCCGCAGCGGTCTTCTATCGAGAGCCGGCCAGCATAATGATCCCATTGCGTTTGGGTGACTCGCCCACCGGAATCTGCGTCACCTCCCGCAATGTCTCCATGTCGATAACCGAAACGGTGTTTGATTCTGCGTTGGCGACATAGGCGAATTTGCTGTCCGGCGTAAATGTGACCCAGTCGGGATCGGTACCTGTCGGAATGCCCGCCAGCAGTTCAAGATTGGGTAGAGAGTAAACATACACGTGACTATTCATCCGGCTCGTTGACCAGACCGATTTGCCATCGGGTGAGACGCCAATGCCATGCGCCGGCGCCCCGTTGTAGGTGCTGTCGTAGCGCTGCTCGGGGGGCACGTCGGGTTGGGTGATGCGCACAACTTCTGCGCGCGATTCCCAATCGAATACCACGAATCCGTGGTGACCCGAAACCTGGATGAAGAGTTTATCGGTCGAGCCGTCAGCTTTGGCGCTGATCGCAACAGGTCGAATCGCTTCGCCTTCCCAGGCCCACACTTCCTGATCAGTGGCTGCATCCAAAACTGTCAATCGGCGTCCGGCAATGGAACCCGCTACGACATTCTTGCCGTCGGGCGTGACATAGATATTGTGAATGCCTCCGGGTACGTCGATGGTCTTGACGTTCTGGAGCAATGCGGTGTCGATAACATCGATGGCGCCGGGCGGTGCGATGATGCCGACATAAACTTTCTTGCCGTCCGGAGTAATAGAGATGTTGTTTGGCCGGGCGGACAGCGGGATGCTCTTGATGAGTTCGAGCGTGCGAGCGTCGAACACTTTCAACGCGGTTTCCGCTTCGCCGCTCACATAAATTCGGCTACCGTCCGGAGCAGCTGCCACGCCATGGTTTACCGGGATGTTCGAGATCTGCCCGACGATCTTGTTCGTTTGCGGATCGATCAAGTGGACACTGGAGTCCCGCGAGTTGGTCTGCAATATTCGGACTTGGGCCATAGCTTCAGTCGCCGCCAAATGCGCCACAAAGGCGGCTATTAGGACTAGGCAACGGGCCCACCGGCTGACAGGTAATTTCACGATGTTGATCCTCCTCTCTTGCTGAATGCTGAGTTTACTCCGTTTTGGGCGCGGCCTGACTTGAACGGCCAGTAGAGACTGCGCTGCAGGCGTTGCCTGGATTAACTGCAGGTCAGTATCGCTAATGGGCAATATTTTCAGTAATAATGGGCGGCCGCACTTCTTTCGGGCACGGCATGGCTGTAAGATACTGAAACAAGTAAGTTTTGGTCTGGCTTCGGTGCGCCGGCGTGACTTTCGACCGAGGATGCGCAGTCAAGCACCCAGAAACGATCAAGATAGGGGATGCAACTGATGCAACAGTGGGTTCGTCTGCTCGCAGTTTTTGGGTCAATTGCGGCCTGCACTGCCGCATGCACACGCGGACCTGAGTTCGACCTGGAGCAACAAACCACAGTGGTTCGCAAGTACTGTGTGGATTGTCATAATGATGACGAACTGATTGCCGGGCTGTCCCTTGAATCCCTCGACTTAGCGAATGTAGCCGAACACGGCGAAATTTGGGAAACCGTCGTTCACAAGTTGCGTGGCAGGATGATGCCACCGGCGGGCGGCCCACTGCCGGCGCTTGCTGAGACCGATGGATTAGCTGGGTTCCTCGAAACCGCGCTCGATACGGCGGCGGCCGAGCAGCCTAATCCGGGACGCAAGTCGTTACATCGAATCAACCGAACCGAATATGGGAACGCGATTCGCGATCTATTCGCCATTGAGATCGATGCCGCATCGCTATTGCCGAACGACAGTGCTGCCTATGGTTTCGACAACATTGCTGATGTACTGGGAACGGATCCTTCGCTGATCGATCGTTACTTGGCCGCAGCTTGGAAGGTCACGAGCATCGCGATCGGTGACACGTCGATTACGCCTACCGTGACAAATTATCGTGTTGCACCCGATCTTTCGCAGGACGATCACATCGAAGGGCTGCCGTTCGGAACTCGCGGTGGCCTGCTGGTCGAGCATATTTTCCCGGTAAGTGGCACGTATCGAATCAAGCCAAGACTCTGGCGCAATACTGTCGATATCGTCCGCGGTACTGAGTTACCTCACGAGTTCGAAGTCAGCCTAGACGGCGGCCGTCTTGCCTTGACGCGGTTCGGCGGCCCTGAGGAAGAAGACCGAATTCAAACGTTGCCCGGAATTGCCGGCGACGAGCTCATGCGGCGCCTTGAAGTGGTCGTTGAAGTGTCGGCCGGCACGCACGCGGTCGGGGCCACATTTGCAAAGAAGAGTTCTGCGACCAGACAAGAAGTGTTGCAGCCGTTTCTGCGCGAGAAGCACGATCCGCGTATGGATGTCGGTTTGCCGGAACTGGCCGAATTAGTCATAGAGGGGCCGTTGTCGGTATCCGGTCCGGGCGATTCGATGAGCCGGCAGCGCATTTTTTCGTGTTACCCACAACGTGACGACGAAGCTGCTGCTTGTGCAGAGTCAATTCTTAAACGCATCGCTCGCCGTGCATACAGGCGTCCGCCAACGGACGAAGAAGTCCTGCGCCTGGTTGGGTTGTATAACAGCGAAATCAGTCAAGGACGCGATTTCGAGGACGGCGTGCAGACGGCTTTGGCTTATATTCTGGTCGCGCCGCAGTTTTTGTTCCGTATAGAGCAAGATCCCGAAGGTATCGCGCCAGGCGAGCTTTACCGAATCAGTGATCTCGATATGGCTTCGCGTCTGTCTTTCTTTATTTGGAGCAGTTTGCCGGACGACGAATTGATTGATCTTGCTGTCGAAGGCCGCTTGCAGCAGCCACAAGTGCTGGAGGCGCAGATCCGACGCATGTTGGCCGACGAGCGCGCGGAAATGCTCGCTCGCGACTTTGCAGCGCAATGGCTCTATTTGCGCAATCTGCGCGCAACGACGCCCGATATGCTCGTCTTTCCGGACTTCGACGACAATCTGCGTCAGAGTCTGACACGCGAAACTGAATTGTTGTTCGCCGAGATCGTGCGGAAAGACCGGCCGGTTAACGAACTGCTGAGCGCTGATTACACTTACCTTAACGAACGATTGGCGAAGCATTACGGTATTGCGGGCATTTACGGAGACCAATTCCGGCGTGTGCAGGTGACCGATGAGCGCAGAATCGGCTTGTTGGGTCACGCGAGCATTTTGACATTGAGCTCGTATGCAAACCGGACCTCACCGGTCAGCCGCGGCAATTATGTGCTGACCAATATTCTCGGCACACCGCCTCCCGAGCCGCCGCCTAACGTGCCGGCTTTGCCGGAAGACACCGGCGAGAAAATGACGATGCGCCAGCAAATGGAACGGCATCGGGAAGACTCGGCCTGTGCAGGTTGTCACGCACTGATGGACCCGATCGGATTAGCCTTAGAACGGTATGACGGCATAGGGCGCTGGCGGGATAGCCAAGACGGCATTCCGATCGACTCGAATGCCGGCGCGGTACACGTGCTCAGAAATTTTGGTCCTATAGACGGGCCGGTCGCATTGCGTGAAGCGATCGTCAGCGAGCCGGAGCGATTCGTTCGTGTGGCCGTGGAAAAACTACTAACCTATGGCTTAGGCCGTGGGCTCGAGTACTATGATATGCCTGTGGTGCGGAACATTGCAGAAGCAGCGCGCGAGCAGGACTATCGATTCTCTTCGCTGGTCATGGGTGTCGTGACCAGCCAACCGTTTCAAATGCGCGTCGCCAGAGACGACCAGACAGTTGCATCTGCCTCGAGCGCAATAAATTAGGAGAGCGTTGCCGTGTTTATACCAAAAAAATACTTATCTAGACGGACTGTACTGCGTGGATTGGGTGCCGGTGTTGCCTTACCGCTGCTCGATGCAATGATTCCGGCCCGCACGGCATTGGCGCAAACAGCGGCCGCGCCGGTCACCCGCTTCGGCACGGTCTATGTGCCGCACGGCGTCATCATGGATGCATGGATGCCAGAGAAGGTCGGCCGAGATTTTGAATTTCCGCTGATCCTTAAATCGGTTGAGTCGCTGCGCGAGCACGTCAATGTCGTCAGCGGTTTGTATTCCGAGGGTGCCAACGCACATTCGGCATGCCCGGGGTTCCTGACAGCATGTGCGCACGCACCGCGAGGTAACGTAATCGAGCTCAATACCTCGGTTGACCAGGTTATCGCGCAACATATCGGAACTGGCACGACGTTTCCGTCGATGGAATTTGCAATCGAAGACAGCTCGAACATGTTCGGCAGTTGTGTCGGCGACTTCCTGTGCACTTATATGGATACGATCTCGTGGCGTACGCCAACCCAGCCGCTGCCGATGGAAATTAATCCCCGCGTCATATTCGAGCGCATGTTTGGCGGCGATGGCGCAACGGCCGAAGCGCGCCGTATCCGTCTGAAACAAACTACCAGTGTGCTCGACGCAATTGCCGAAGATACGCTCGGCTTGCGCAGAGAGCTTGGCGCCAGCGACAAGTTGCGGCTTGAAGAATATCTCGAGAACGTCCGCGAAGTGGAACGCCGTATTGTCATGGGCGAGCAGCAGCGCCAAGCGCGCAATATCGAGGCGCCGCCGACGCCAGCCGGCATTCCCGATTCCTACGATGAACACGTCGGACTCATGTTCGAGCTGCAGGCATTGGCATTCCAGAGCGACATGACTCGTGTCACCTCTTTCATGATGGGACGCGAGCTCAGCGGTTTGAGTTATCCGCAAATTGGTGTTGCCGACGGCCACCATCCAGTTTCGCACAACAATTACAATCCGGAAAAAATGGAGCGCAAAGCCAGAATCGATACGTATCACATGCAGCTGTTCGCTAATTTCCTGAACCGACTCAAAAACACGCCGGACGGTGACGGCAATTTGCTGGAGCATTCGCTGTTTCTTTATGGCAGCGGGATGAGCAACGGCAACGTGCACAATCATCTCAACTTGCCAGTGCTGCTCGCCGGCGGCGCCGGTGGCAAGCTGGCAGGCGGCCGGCACATCCAGGTCGGTCAGTTGGCAGCTGAGCGGGATGTCGCGCAAATACCAAAATTCGACGAGATGAAGCCGATGGCCAATCTCATCGTGAGTTTGCTGAATCTCTACGATATAGAAGCCGACTCATACGGTGTCGATATGTGTGAAAGTAATGGCGCGATCGCGCTCAGTTAACACGACGATCATGCGCAAGCAGTATCGGTTGACCTGGGCTGCGCTAGCATTGCTCGCGGGCACGCAGGCAGCTGCACAGTCCGACGATTTACGCATAGTCGAAGCCATGCGAAAGCAGGATCTGGCAACCGCGCGGGCGCTGATAGCAGAGGGCGTTGGCGTCAATGCGCTGGATGCATCGAGCGCAACTGCGCTGCATTGGGCGGCGCACTGGGGTGAATTAGAAGCCGTGCAGTGGTTGCTCGATGCGGGCGCCGATCCCAATATCAGTAATCGCTTTGGCGTCAGTCCGATGCATGAAGCGGCCATTGTGGCCAATTCAGACATGCTGGCCGCGCTGCTCGATGCAGGCGCCGATCCCAATGCTCGCTTTGGCGATGGCGAGACCGTGCTGATGACAGCCGCACGCACGGGTAATGTTGCTGCAGTCGAGCTCATTCTCGAGCACGGTGGTGTGGTCAATGAAGTCGAAGGCTGGCATGGTCAAACGGCACTGATGTGGGCAGCACTCGAAGGTCATGCCGACGTCGTCGAACGATTGATTGCAAGCGGTGCCGATGTCAACGCAACGTCGACTGTCCACGATTGGCCCGCCATTCTCTATTCGGCCGGTAACACGCCGAAACTACGCGATGTTGGCGGTTTGACACCGCTGCATTTTGCAGCGCGGGACGGCCGAGTCGAGGCAGCGGAGGTATTAATTGAACACGGCGCCGACACGTCGGCAACGGAGCCGATGTATCAACTGACGCCGCTGCAAATGGCCATCGTCAATGGCCACTATAAACTCGCCAAACACCTCATCGATGCGGGCGTCGCCGTCAATGACGGTTCGCTCTATCTGGCCATCGACACGCGCAATCTTGGACACTATCCGCAGCGGCCGAATCCGCGCAACTACGATGACGGGTTCACGCATCTCGATGTCATCCGAATGCTGCTGGAACACGGAGCGGATCCCGACGCCCGTTATACGAAGGGAATACCGGAGCGTACGGTTGCCTCGCCCGTTGACGTCCCGGAGGGGGCGACGCCGCTGGAACGTGCGGCTGTCGGCATGGATATCGAGGTGATGCGCTTACTGATCGAGGCGGGCGCTGACCCGTCAGTGGCAGCAGCAGACGGGACGACGCCACTGATGTTAATGACAGGGCATACCCGCCGAAGTTTTGGCTCGCCGCCTGAGGTTGCCGGAAACGCGGAACGTCGACAGGCGATCGAGCTGTTGTTGGAGGCTGGTGCCGACGTTAACGCAGTGCATCAAGCATCGGGAAATTCCGCAGCGCATTTCGCAGCACTGCGGGGCGCCGATGAAATCGTGGCCTTATTGGGAGAACATGGCGCGAATCTCGAAACGCAGAACCGCGACGGCAACACGCCAGCGGATTTGGCGGCGCGGCGGCTGGCCCAGACCGGCGATTAGTAACGTCGATTAGTACGGCCGATTCGCAGCCGCGATTGGCGCCGACGAACAATGCCGGCAGCGCCGAAAACTAGATCATCGAAAATGCGCCCAAGGGCGACTTGCCGATTGGCATGCAGGCTTCAGTGCGTTTGCGTGGCGTAATGCTGACGCAATAGATCTTTGCCATAGTCATTGCCATTGGGCGTTCGAACCACGGCGTGAATGTGTTCGCGGTAGGGCACGCCGCGTGGGTAAATATGCGAAAGGCCAACTGGCGTCTCGTGATCGAACTCGATCAGCAGTACGGGGCTTTGAATGCGGTAATAGAACACAGAATCGTCCTGAGTGTCGCCGATCCAGGCAAACCAGGTTGCATTGAGATGTGCGCTGATTTCTGCCAATCTTGCCCGTGCTGCATCCGGCTCCATATTACCAATGTAGAGTCCAATCAGGTCCATTAGACGCGACCTCTGCGCAGGCGTGAACTCAGAAATCTTGATGCCGGCATAGTCGAGGATCAGGTTGTCACTGAACGCCTGCGCCAAAATGTTGTTGCCGGTCTTGTTGGTCATCAGGATGGCTTTCGATTGCTGGGTCGCATCTAGCGAATTGATCAGCTCTAATGCCTTATCCTGCTCTGCGTCCATGATGCGAGTGCCCGCGTATTTTCCGCTGGTCGCAACCGCGGGTTCGGAGCCCCAGAAGGCGGGTGTCATGACGACCTGATCGCCGAGCACGAAGAAATTGACAATCAGGTGGTGGCCATCCAGCTGAAAGCCCCAGGGTTCGCTGGCTGATGGCTCACCCAATACGGTCAACCAATACTTGCCTTCGCCATACTCGAGGAAATTGTCGTCGTTGAGTTCACCGAGGGTTTCATTCAGCCGCATGATGTCTGCGACTAGGCTCAAGCCTTTGGTGCTGAGCGAAGCGTCGAGCAGTGTCCAGGCGGCATTTCGCTGGGTCGCGTTCATTTCGTCAAACGAGATGCCTTGTCGAAGATAAATGTGCTGGTTGCCCCATTTGCGCCATTCGAGGTCATCCACCGGATATTGCGTTGCGTTGCGCTGGTCCGGTGTCAGTGTCTGCAGGAACCCGATTGCCCCAGCAACGACGGGGCCGGTGTCGACACCTGTGCGGGTAATCGGAAACAGCCCGGGGGTCACTGTCCCATCAGTGGTGACGCCGAGAAATGGATCGGCGAGTCCGCTCGCTTCCATCCTCGCGCTGATCGTACGCGACCGCTCAGCATATGCGGCTGGGTCCCGCTGACCCTGCGCGTCGGCATCAAGCCCGGTCAGAGTCACTACGAGCACTGCGGAAAGGCTCAGAACTTTTTTGGAAATCATCGCGACGCTCCCATTACGCTGGGTTAGAAATCCATCATGCCTTCGAGCACACTCAACCGCAATGACAGCAGCGCGCCAGCGTCGCAGCATGGGTGACGCCAATTCTTCGCATGTGATGCCCTATCGGCTGCTCCGGCAGGGCAAGCGGGTGAATTTGTCAATCTTAAGAATTGTCGGAGCCTATAGCTGTCCCGATTAGTCGTGTCTACACTTAGGCTATCCAAATTTGGGCTAGATCGAGTAACGACAACATGCCTTCCTTGAAAACCATCCTGGCTAGCCTCGCCGTAATTGCGGCGGGAGCGGGTTATTGGTACTACACGCGCGACGCCGAATCCGTCGCGAATTTGAGCTACCAGACTCAGGCCGCATCAATTGGTCGCATTGAGAGTATCGTCAATACGGCCGGGACTATCAGTCCCGTCGTCACGGTGGATGTCGGTTCCGAACTGTCGGGTCTGGTTTCCGAACTTGACGCGGACTTCAATTCGGAAGTGAAAAGCGGCCAAGTTATAGCGCGTATTGACGACCGCACCGTTCGTTCCCGGCTGCGGCAGATTCAGGCCGATGTTGCGTCGGCCCAGGCTAATATCGTGCAACAGCAGGCCAATGTCACGCGGGCCCGAGCCGATCTAAAACTCGCTGAGTCTGAGTTGGCGCGTCAGCGCGACCTCAGTGCCCGGCAGCTAACGAGCCGAGCAGATCTCGATCGGGCAGAGGCCACGCTTTCGGTCACCGGGGCGCAACTCGAATTGGCGCAGGCACAACTGTTGGGTTCACGTGCAACCCTCCAACAGCGCGAGGCCCAGCTCGAACAGGCCGAGCTCGATCTCGAGCGGACTTACATACGCTCCCCCGTTGACGGCACGGTCATTGATCGCCAAGTCGATGTCGGCCAGACCGTTGCTGCGAGCCTTTCAGCGCCCATTCTGTTTCAGATTGCGCAGGACCTTACCAAAATGCAGATTGAAGCCGACGTCGACGAAGCCGACATTGGCCAAGTCAGCGAAGGCTTGACGGCGAGGTTTACCGTCGACGCCTATCCGGATCGAACTTTTACAGGCACGGTTACCCAGGTACGCAAAGCCGCCACGATTACCCAGAACGTCGTCACCTATAAAGTTATTGTCGGTGCAGAAAACCCGCGGCAGCAGCTGCTTCCGGGCATGACCGCGAACGTCAATATTGTGCTGGGCGAAAAAGACGGCGTGCTGCGCGTTAACAACAGCGCACTGCGCTTTAACCCGCCCGGAGTTGAACCTGCCCAGGCGGGTGGGGTTGGCAACGGTATGGACGAGCGGCTTGCGCAACTGACAGCCGAACTGGACCTTAACAGCCAGCAGCGCCAGGCGGTCGAGTCTGCGTTCGGGGACATGCAGTCAGCGATAGCCGAAATGCGCCAGGGTGCGCAGGGCGGCGGTGGTTTTCCCGGCGGCGGGGGCGGATTCAATAATGCCCGCGAACGCATGCAGCAGATGCGCCAGCGCATGACCAATCAGCTCACCGGAGTACTGACGCCCGATCAGCTGGCTAAGTTGGAGCAATCGCTCGGTGGTGGGTTCGGCGGTGGCGGTGGTCGCGCGCCGGGCGGCGGACGCGATCCTGCGACTGCGGGCATGCGTCCGGGTCAGGTTTGGGTGCTGCGAGGCGGCGAGCCGACAGCTGTTCGCCTTCTGGTGGGGCTTGCGGACAGCCAATTTTCCGAAGTCGCATCGCAGGAACTCCAGGAAGGCGACGAAGTCATCGTTCGCCTCGCGCGGTAAATCTATGGGCAAAGAGCCGGTGATCAGAACTCAGGCCATCCGCAAAGCTTATGCGATGGGCAACAATGTCGTTTGGGCGCTGAAAGGCGTCGATATCACCATCGAGGCCGGGGAATTCGTTGCAGTCATGGGCCCATCGGGTTCTGGCAAGTCTACGTTCATGAATCTCGTCGGCTGTCTCGACCTGCCGACAGAAGGCCAGCTTTGGCTCAACGGCGAGGACACCTCCAAACTGAATGCCGAACAGCTCGCTAAGATTCGTAACAAATACATTGGTTTTGTATTTCAGCAGTTCAACTTGCTCGCGAGAACGGATGCGATCGAAAATGTCAGTCTGCCGCTGCTCTATTCGAATGTGCCGGACAAAGAATGGACCGAGCGTGCGAAGCGACGCCTTACACAGGTTGGTCTCGGCAACCGCATGGACCATCATCCATCGCAACTTTCCGGCGGTCAGCAGCAACGCGTCGCAATTGCACGCGCGCTGATCAACGATCCGCTTCTGCTCCTGGCGGATGAGCCAACCGGTGCGCTCGATACGCAGACCGGTGACGAAATCATGCAGCTGTTTCAGTCCCTCAACGACGAAGGCATGACGATTGTACTCGTCACGCACGAACCGGAAATCGCGGCCTTCGCCAAGCGTCAGCTGATGTTCCGTGATGGGGAGCTCGTCAGCGATGAGAGAGCTGATGCGGCAAGCGCTAACGCTCAAACGGTATATGCATAATGCCAACTAAACTTTTTAAGACAGCTGTTACTGCGCTGCGCGTTAATCTGCTGCGCAGCATCCTGACAATGCTCGGCATCATCATCGGTGTGTCAGCTGTGATCATCATGGTGGCTTTGGGCGCCGGCGCTCAACGTGAGGTCGACGCCCAGATTGAGGCGCTCGGCGGCAACATCTTTGTGCTGATGGGCTCGTTCAGGCGAATGGGCGGAGCAGCGACCGCTGCCGGATCCGTGCAGAGCCTCACGCTCGACCATGCCGAAATGCTCGAGCAACAGCTTGCGAGCGTAGAGTCGGTCGCACCCGAGCAGAACTCCAATGCGCAGGTGGTATTCGGGAATTTAAATTGGTCGACCAGCGTTGTCGGTACCGACAACCGTTATTTCTTGACGCGAAATTGGGAAATAGATTCAGGCCGCGAATTTTCTCCCCAGGAGGTAGCTGGCGGCGGCAAAGTGGCGATCATTGGTGACACCGTGGCAGAAGAGCTCTTTGGTGGCGGTGATCCGATCGGCGAAACCGTTCGCGTAAATAAATTCAACGTTCAAATCATTGGCACTCTCAGGCCGAAGGGGCAGGATTCGCGTGGTCAAGACCAGGACGACCTCATCCTGATGCCGCTGAAAACGGTCCGTAGCCGGCTGACCGGGATGAACTTTTCTAGTCCCGACGCAGTGCAGCGTTTGTTCGTCAAGGTGTACGACGGTGAGAACCTGGACTTCGCCGAGCAGGATGTTGCGGCACTGGTTCGAGACGCCATGCGCGTGCCGGCCTCGGCTGATGATCCGTTTATGCTGCGCAATGTCTCGGAGATGGTTGAGACGCGCGCCGCGACGCAGGCCATTTTCAATAGTCTGCTTGCGGGCGTAGCGTCGGTAAGCCTGCTTGTTGGCGGCATCGGTATCATGAACATCATGCTCGTGTCGGTCACCGAGCGCACTCGCGAAATCGGGCTGCGCATGGCGGTCGGTGCAAGCCCAAAGAATATTCTGAATCAGTTCCTGATCGAGGCGATCACACTGTGTGGTCTCGGCGGTGCCATTGGCATTGGCATCGCGCTCGCGACTGTGGCACTGCTGAATAACGTGTTCGAGACGCCAGCCTATATTGAGCCACAAATCGCGTTGATCAGCCTTGGGTTCTCGGCGTTGATCGGTATTTTCTTTGGCTATTACCCGGCGCTCAAGGCTTCTCGGTTGCAGCCGATCGATGCATTGCGCTATGAGTAGTCTGGATACCGGCGGGGAACGCTAAAGGCCGGCACTGGCGGCTTGCCCGTGCCCGTTAATGCCCCCAGCGCCGCCTGTCGCCTGCAGAGCCTCTGGCTGCGATGCTCGTTGGGAGAACAACCCCGCAGCGGCAAGCGATGCTTGCGACTGCGGGGCAATCATGCGCTCAGCTATAGGTCGTAATTAAAGCCGATGGTGAATCGCCGGCCAAGAATGTCATGAATAGCTGCATTGGCCTGACTGGTCTGACCCGTGAAGCTACTGAAACCGGGCACAATAGGCGGCTCCTCATCGAACAAGTTGGTGACGCTGGCGAAGAGCTGCCAACGGCTGCCGTTGGAAAGGTCCTTACCATACGAGACTCGCGCATCCGTATACAGCACGGAATCTACGCTGTTGTCGCTGATCGTCACGCCCTCGATATCACGTGCATTGTATAGACCGGAGTCGATGAAGCGCGCCTGCAAGAAGGCCGAGAACGGCCCTTGTGTGTAAGTGAGATTGGTCGTGAATTTGAAATCCGGAAATTCCGACACGCCGACATCACCCGCGAAGTCAACCTTGGCCGCGCCCAGATTCGTTATCGAATTTTCCTTCAGCTGGGTGCCCAGGAAGCGCCACCCCAAAGAGCCCGGACCGACATCTGCTCGATAGGCGAGCTCGAAATCGATGCCGGTTGCCCTGGCTGCGTTGATATTCACGAATACATTTTCGACCAGCACGATTACGTTCGTGGTCGGGTCCCGAGTGACCAGATTACAGGTTGAGCTGGCCGGATTATCAAAGCACTCGTCTACGAGAGCCTGAATGCCGAGCTGGCCGACGGCACCGCTGATATCGATATCGTACCAGTCGATCGAGGCCTGGAATCCAGCTAATCCCGGTGGTTGGAAAATCAAGCCCACCGTAGTCGTGTCGGCTTCTTCCGGGTTCAAGTTGGGATTGCCGCCTGAAGCCAAGCTCGTGTCGAACCTTGCGCCCGCGCCGAAAGCCCGATCCTCAATATTGGCCACGCCACCGGTGCGGTCCAATCGCTCAGCAAGTGTCGCCGCGCGCACGTCCCGCGAGACGGTGGTGCGTACTCGCAGCAGGTCATTGACCTGCCAGTCGAGACCGCCCTTCCAGGCGATGATGGAACCGCTGCCCGAGTAATCAGCCCAG
>JAHEEO010000255.1 GCA_024640665.1 Rhodospirillales bacterium
TTTAACGGGGCAATGGGTATCCGTTGTTACCGAAGACTGGCGCTTCAGAATGGTTGTGCCACCCAAGAACGACTATCCGGGCTTGCCGCTTACCGCTGCTGCGAGAGCGGCTGCTGATGCGTGGGATCCGCAGCAAGATGCTGCTGCTGGCAACGTATGCAAAGCGTATGGTGCCGGCGGCATTATGCGCATGCCAACACGTCTGCGCATCTCGTGGGATGATGCTTCCACTATGGAAATTGAAACAGACGCGGGCCGGCAGACACGCGTGTTGCATTTTGATGGAACAACGCCACCGGTCGGTGCACCGAGTTGGCAAGGGACATCGACGGCACAGTGGGAGCTACATCGGGGCGGATTTAGAGGCCCGGCGGTCAATGGGACAATCAAGGTTGTAACCCGGGGAATGCGTGCCGGCTACTTCCGCAAGAACGGGGTTCCGTACGGGGAAAACGCGGTGTTAACCGAGTACTTCGATTTGCAGCCGATGCATGACGGCACACAATGGCTCGTCGTATTGAGCGTTCTTGAAGATCCCGAATACTTCTTTGCGCCGGTAATTACGAGTACCAACTTTCGTCGGCAAACCGATCGAAGAGGCTGGAACCCGCAGGATTGCAGAGTCGATTGATTCCGTAGCGGGCAAAATTTCGCCGAAGAGGCCGCCATTGAGCGGCCTTTTTTTGTTCATGGTTTGTTCGGCTTTGTAAAACAAACGCCGGGCAAGCCCGGCGTGTTGAATCGATTCACAGCGGCGCGGATAAAGCGCCGGCCTCTTGCGTTTGTTTAGTTAATTCGAAATCCAGCAGCCGGGTTATATTCCTTGCCGTCGGCACGCGTTGCGTGCATCCAGGTTGCTGCAGGACGGCCGTCACGCATTGGATGGCCTGTGATGGTGAGTTCTGTGCCCGGTGCGAAATCACTTTTGCGAATACCGGCTCGCATGAGCGTGCTGGGTCCTTCTGCCTCGAATCCCCAGGTTGTCACGCTGCCGTCATCGTTGGTTACATCTACGAGCAACCAGGAGTGCGGGTTCGTGTACTGGAACTCTTTAACAACACCGGTGACCGTCACTTCGCTTTCATCATCGAACATAACGGCAGAATGATGCGCAAGGGCGAGCGATGTGACCAGCGTCAACAGGGCCAGCGCGCTGCGAATTGGGTTTTTCATATCCATGTCTCCATACAATCTACTTCAAACTCAATCGAAGGAAAAATCAGTAAAATCTGATGCGCCAGTCTCTGTTTGCTCGACGGCGTTATTCTGATTTTCATTAAAGTGCCAATATCGAATCCTCAGGTACTGATCCTCATTGTCGAGCTTATGGTATTCGTGCTTTACGTACCAAGGCTCGCGCAGCGCAGGCGGGTCGTAGGTCCAGATATCGACTTCTATTGTGTCATTATTGACCTTCTGCCAAATCTCGACTGTTTCCACTTGGTCGCTGTAGTGCGGTTGAATTCGCTGGTATTGCCCATCTCGCATCTGGCTGGTGTGGATAATGAGGCGGTCGTCATCCCAGAAGCCGATTGAGTCGCCGAGCCACAGCGGATAAGCGTCTTCGGGCGGCGGATGATCTCGCCCATCAGTATAGACACGACGCACCTCGTTCATCATTTCGTTGATGAGCCAGGTTTGTTTTGGCGTCACTGCAAAATCCTTGAGGAACGGTTCGGTCATCCAGCGCGGCATGCCGGCCGGGTTGCCGGCGCTCAATGGGTCAAATTCGATACCGGCATCAATCGCATCGAGTTTTTCGATGAGTCGCCGCTCATATTCGGGTGTGAGCTTCGCTGTCGGCAATGCATCCATCGAGCCCTGATCTGCGTCCCAGAAGAAAAGGTTGTCTGCGTTGCGAGTCCAGACACCGCCCCAATCGGGAACATCCTGCAGCGCCAGCATCTGACCCCCGTTGGCTTCAGCCTTGAAATGCTCGTATAGGGCACGCGCGGTCTTGTACTCGACGCCTAGATTGATCATCGCTTGCTTCTCGGACGATGGCGGCGGAGGGGTGGGCCGCTGCGCTCTCGCGGGCTCGCTTTGACTGAGGCAGAACACCAATACTATCGCCGCAGTCATGGCCATTGGTGATCTTTCAGGTAATCTCATCATCTCTTGTCCTCAACACGATTTCCTAAACACGAACCGGTCGGTAAGTATGCAGTTTTTTAAGATATTTTGGAATTTCTTTGGGCTCGCAGAAGCCAATTTTCTAGCGTTTTGGGGGGGGAATTGCTATCGTAACCATTGTTAGGCGAGGGAGTTCGAGCATGTTGCGATCGCGAAGATTCATAGGCTTAGCCGTTTTATTGGCGGGCATAATTCCGGTTGCCGTAACGATGGCACATCATTCGTTTGCGGTTTATGATTTCGAACAGCAAATTCCTTTTGATGGTGTCGTCGCCACGCTTAATTTCAAGAACCCACACATCGCGATGACGTTGGAACACGAAAACAAAGATGGTGATGTGGTGGTCATCAACTTTATCGAAGGCGCACCGGCTAACATGCTGGTTCGCAATGGACTGCGTCCCGACTGGATCAAGCCGGGCAGTCATATCACTGCCGTCGGATCTCCTTTGCGCGACGATCCAACCAAGTTCTTTCTCCGACGTATTATTTTGGATGACGGACGAGAATTTCAATAGCCTATTTTGATAGCCTATAAACAAGCTTTAAAAACTAATCATACGAATCACGTTAAATCTCACTGGGGGAACAATCAGAATGCTCACTCGCCACGGTACAACGGCACTCGCGGGTTTCGCGATGCTGGGGCTGCCCATTTTGGGTATGGCCCAAGGACTGGAAGAGATAGTCGTCACTGCTGAGCGCCGCTCGACGTCGCTGCAGCAAACGCCCATCTCTATTGCCGCGTTTACTTCGGACACGATGGAGTTCAAGGGTATCGAAACTCTGGAAGACATCGCATCGTTTACCCCGAACTTAGACATTAAGGGCTCGCGCGGTAGTGGCAACGTGTCGCCAACGTACCAAGTGCGCGGACTTTCCGGCGGCGGTGGCGCCACAGGCGAGCGTGCGGTCGGTATGTATATCGACGGAATTTATATGCCGCGTACGACGGGTCCGTTCATGAATGTGCTCGACATTGAGCGCATCGAGATCCTTCGCGGGCCGCAGGGTACGTTGTTTGGCCGTAATAGTACGGGCGGCGCCATCCGGATATTTACGAAGCAACCCGGGCCAGACCAGGAAGGTTACATCAAGTTGGGTGCCGGTAACTTTGGCCGTGCAGACATCAATGCGATGATCAACGTACCGCTCAGTGATTCGGTGTTCCTCCGCGCACAGGCCGCGTCGCTGAATCAAGACGGTTATGTGCAGCGTGGCTCGCAGGAGCTCGGCGGGTCTGAAGACACGATGTTGCGTTTGCAGTTGGCGTTTGAGCCCAGCGACGACTTGCGCGTTGCAATGAGTTTGACGTCTTCCAAAACAGATTCAGACGGCAACCCGCAGGATCTTGCCACATTCGACATGTTGCCAAACCTGGCTTTTGAAGGCGGCCAAGCTGATTGGATATCCGACTTTCTAGAAGCATCGGGGCAGCCGCGCATCGATGGCACGGCATTTCCAGGCGACCCGAGAATTCTGCTGGATGATTACACCATGCCCGATTGGTGTTTTATGGACGATATCGATCCGGACTGGGATTCAGCCTGTGAGCAGTTCAATAACAGCGACCTGACGCAGTTTGACGTTACAGTTGATTGGCAGCTTGGCGACAACCTGACCTTTACATCAACGACAGGTTTGTCGGAATTCTCGAGCACGGGTGTAACGGACTGGGTGATGTTGGGACAGGAATTGCGTCCTTCTAACGTCGACTCAGATGTCGTGTATCAAGAGTTTCAACTTGCAACGACGCTTGCAGACGACCGAATCGATTTGGTGGCTGGTCTCTCGTATTTCCAGGAAGACTCGATGAGCGACGGTATTCGCCTCGAGCGAACCGGCACCAGCGTGTTTCCGGATCAACCCAACGGCAATACGTTTGTCGCCGGCACGGGTCCAAATGGCCTGCGCAGGCTAGACGATACGACAACGACCCAAGATTCTGAGTCGATCGGTCTGTTCGTAAATGCGAGTTTTCACGTTACCGATGATTTCACCATTACGCCGGGTGTGCGTTTTTCGGATGACCAAAAGTCTGCTGTGCTGGTGCGCCGTAATGCCGATGATTTCACGGCAGC
>JAHEEO010000050.1 GCA_024640665.1 Rhodospirillales bacterium
CATTCAACGGCGAGCCGGGCCATATCGCATTTACGGCGGATCAAATCTCGGCTAACAAGATGTCCGGTACTTTGTCGCTGTCGGGTAACCCCGTCGCTTTTGTTGCGACCAAATCCTAGTCATTCGAATATCGGCCGAATGAAATCGGGTAGAGCTGAGCGATGATTTTCTTGTCGTGGCTTGAGCAAACGGCGGTGAGCGTATGGGTACGCGAAGCGCCCACGCTGTGGGCTTTTCCATTTGTTCTCTTCTTGCATACGCTGGGTCTAGGTATCGTTGCTGGTTTCAGCGTGGCACTCAATATCTGGGTTCTCCGCTTCGCAGATCGGTACCCGCTGCCTCCGCTCGCACCGCTTTTTTCTTTGGCCTGGACCGGCTTCACCGTCAGCCTGATTTCCGGTATTTTGTTGTTAATCGCTTTTCCTACGAAAGCGCTTACGGATCCCGTGTTCTATATCAAGCTCGTATTCATCGCAGGCGCGCTCGTGCAATTGCGCCAGCTTCAGAACTACGTAATGGGCTGCGGCAATTCGTCGTCATTGTTGACGATCAGCAGGCGTATCCGGGTCGGTGCGGGGCTCAGTCTGGCGCTATGGGCTGGCGCAATTCTTACCGGGCGCTTGCTTGCTTATACGTATAACTATTTGATGGCCACTGATTTTCTCATGGGGTTTTAGATTGGAGGCGTTGATTGAATGGCTGTTGGCTACACAGCTTTCTGATTTTATCCTGACGTACCGTTGGGCATGGCCAATTGCCGAGACTGTGCACTTTGTTGGTCTCGTTTTGTTGTTTGGCAGTATTGCTACATTCGATTTTCGAGTGCTGGGCGTAGGTATGGGCATAGCGCCGCGCGCAGTGCATCGATTGGTGCCTTTTGGCGTGCTTGGTTTTTGCCTATCTGCGCTTACAGGTTTTGCCTTTATATCCGGCACGCCAGACCAGTATTTTTACAACTGGGCCTTTTATGGGAAAGTGACTTTTCTGGTTGTTATGGGGCTCAACGCCATTTACTTTTATTCGTGCATCTATGCTGAAATAAAGACACTCGGGCCATACGACAGTGCGTCGCGTCTGGCTAAGGTTTCCGCATGCGTTTCGCTATTTGCGATGGTGGCCATCATGTGCTGCGGTCGAATGCTGACGTTTTTTAGGCCACCAGGCCCTTTTTAACAAAGTCAATTGCCGGATGGAGACAAAGAGATTGACGAACAAAGTCGTAACGATCGAGACGCCGCGCTTGTTGTTGCGTCCGCTGGAGTGGCAAGACTTCGACGCCTATGCGAAAAATGCCGCCGATGCAGACGCAAATCGCTATTTGGGCGGCCCTCAGTCCAGGCCCGTCGCGTGGCGAGGATTCATGACGATGGCGGGTGCTTGGCATTTGCGGGGTGTGTCCATGTTTTCGGTGCTTCTCAAAGAAACCAACGAATGGATTGGTCGCGTAGGGCCATGGCAGCCTGAAGGCTGGCCCGGCACGGAAGTTGGCTGGGGAATTTCCAGGGCATTTTGGAAGCAAGGTTTTGCGACTGAGGCTGCGGCGGCAACAATCGACTGGGCATTCGAAAACCTGGGTTGGGACGATGTTGTTCACACGATCGATCCGCGCAATCACGCATCCATCATGGTGGCCCAGAAGTTAGGCGCGAGCAATAGAGGCCGTGGGCGTTTGCCTGCACCGTATGAAAACGTCACCGTCGATATATGGGGCCAGAGTCGCGAACAGTGGGCGGCCCACAGTGGCCAGCCCGCCAGTGAACAGCCCGCATGAGTTCTATGTCGCCGTATTAGGAACTGCTGCTCAAAGATGCGATGAGTGCATCGGCTGCGTCAAAGTCGACATCAGAAATCCTTTGGGCGTCTTGTGTGAGTTCAATCAGCAGTTGTTTTTGCCGGGCGCCGCGAGTTTGCGCTTCGCAATAAGGTATCTCCGGGTGGAACATAACCATGGAATAGCGCGGAATAAACTGATTCGGGTATCGCCGTTCGAGTTCCAGGGCGAGCTCGCGCTGAAGCAGGAATTTCGGGTCACGGACCGTGTCCCGCATCTCCAAGTAGTTTTCGATAGCCATGTCGGCGATGGCTTCCGTGTTGTTCAGGCGTGCTTGTTCAAACGCATGAAACGTCGCCGCCCAGTCAAGTTGTTTATCCAGCAATTGGTCTAGCACCAGCACATCTTCAAAGGCGGCATTCATACCCTGCCCGTGAAAAGGCACGATCGCATGTGCGGCGTCACCCATTAGCAAGTAGCGTCCAGAATGACTCCATGGTGCGCAGCGAACGGTTCCAAGGATGCCAGTCGGATTAGCGGTGAATTGGCCTTGCAGGTCTTCAAACAGCGGCAACGCATCTGGAAACTGGGCTGCGAAGAACGCTTCAATACTTGCTTCGTTGAGCGACTGAAAGCTAGTTGTACCAGTCATCGGCAGGAATAGGGTTACGGTAAAACTGCCGTCCTTGTTCGCGAGCGCAATCAGCATGAATTCGCCGCGCGGCCAGATATGCAATGCGCCTGGATCTAACGCGAACGTGCCCTTTGCGCGTGCCGCAATGGTCAGCTCCTTGTATCCGTGATCCAAAAACGTTTCGCTGGATTCGACAGCTCCCATTCCCTCGAGCGAACGGCGAATTGCGCTGCCTGCGCCATCGGTCGCAAAAACGGTCTTGCTCGGCAGCAGTTCGGTCGCATTGCCGAAGCGGAGAATCGGGTAGAGTGAATCCGACTCGATACCTGTGCATTCACAATCGAACCGAAAGCGCACTCCGTAGACTTCGGTGGCAATCTTGTATAGCTGAAAATTTAATTCCGACCGTGATACGGAATAGATGCACTCTTGTGACGACTGACCGTACGGGACGAAAGCAGGCGGCTTACCAACTTCATGCAGCATGCGTCCTGCCATTGGAATCAGCAGCGGCTCGATGGCGTCAAACGCCTCAAATTTCTCTAAGGCTGCAATGCCGCGACTTGCCAACGCCAAATTAATGGAGCGGCCGCCGCTCGATACGGAGTTTTCGTACTGCTGTCGTCGTTCCAGTACCTGCACGCTGAATCCGCGGCGTGCCAGGCAAATAGCCAGCAGATTACCGGCCAAGCCGCCGCCAAGAATGCACAGCCTTGGGTCATCTGTGCTCATCCGAGTACTTTCTTCAGTGCCGTCACTGCGCCGTGAACGTCTTTGAAGCTGTTGTAAATGGGTGCGGCAGCCATGCGAATGATATTCGGCTCGCGCGTATCAACAATGACGCCCAGCTGCTCGAGCGCCTCTGCGACATGCTGCGCGCTCACTGATTGCCCGCTCAGCTGGAGTGATAACTGAGCGCCGCGTAAGGCAGGCTTGTCTGGCGTGATGATCTGAACGCTTTTGCCACACTGTGTTTCCAGGGCGGACTGCAAGAAGGCGCTGAGCCGCGTCGATTTCTTGTGCAGGTTGTGAATGCCAGCGCGCATGTGCAGGTCGAGTGCCACGCGCAGCGCAACCATCGCCAAAATAGGTGGATTGCTGAGCTGCCATCCTTGTGCGCCCGGAATCGGGCGAAAGTCGGGTTCCATCAGGAAGCGGCGCGATTCATCGTGGCCCCACCAACCGGCGAGACGCGGCAGGGCTTGATTGCCGTGCTTGTCATGAACGAAGCAGCCGCCAATTGCACCTGGCCCGCCGTTTAGATACTTGTAGCCGCACCAGACAGCGATATCGACTTCCCACGTGTGCAGACGCAGCGGAATGTTGCCGATCGCATGCGCCAGGTCGAAGCCGATGAGTGCGCCATGTTGATGCGCGACACGAGTCAACGCGCGAATATCCAAAACCTGCCCGCTCAGATACTGAACGCCGGGAAGCCATACGACGGCAACGTCGTTGGCATTGCGTTGCAGGCACGCGTCCAAATCTTCGGCGGTCAGGCCCACATTTGGATCCTGTGGTTCCAGCTCCAACAAGTTCACAGTCGGGTCGAGGCCATGATGCTGAAGCTGGGATACCGCGGCATAACGATCCGATGGAAAAGCGCCGGCTTCCAAAACAATCTTGCTGCGGCGGCCTTGCGGCCGGAAAAAACTCGCGAGCAAGAGATGCATGTTGACTGTAAGCGAGTTCATGGCCACAACTTCTGCTTGGCGTGCGCCTGCTAGTTTTGCCAGCTGCGGAGTGAGGCGTTTGTGATAATCGAACCATCCGCCAGCAGCGGAAAAGTGGCCATGTACTGCCGAATTGGCCCAGACATCGAGTTCGTGCCCGACCGCCTTGGGTACGCGCTTGGGCATTAAGCCCAAGGAATGTCCGCACAAGTAGATGGCAGCGCTGTCGTGGTGCCGTGGAAAGGCAAACTGTCGGCGCAGCGGCGCGAGCGAGTCCGATTTGTCCAGTGCGCTCGCGACTGCCGCAGAACTGTCTTTTGAACGCATTGTCATTACATCTAACTCGGTGGGTTCAGATGTCCGCAGCGATTGCATGTGCGCAACGATTTGTCATCTGCGAATCGCTTCAGCACAGGCGGCAGATCATTGACGATATCGCCGACATGCAGGAATTCTTCGTGGAGCTTTCCCCCGCATTCGCTACAAAACCACATAAAACCATCGAGTTCGTCTTTGTGACGTTGACGTTCCACGACCAGACCGATTGTGTTTTCGAACCTTTGGGGCGAGTGCGGTACGCGCGGTGGCAGCATGAACATCTGGCCCTCGCCAATAGTGATATCGTGGAATTCGCCTTCTTGAACAGTCTTTAACACCATGTCGCCCTCGATTTGATAAAATAATTCCGGGCCTTCATCAACGTGGAAGTCTGACCGAGAATTCGGGCCACCGACGATCATGACGATAAATTCCGATCCCGCATAAATTTCTCGGTTGGCAACGGGCGGCTTCAGTAAGTCGCGATTAGCGTCAATCCACTCGCGCAGATTGAACGGCAGCGCAATATCCATGTGAAACTCCAAGACTGCTGAAGGCCAATTATGCCGTGAACCGGCGTTGTTAGGCTTCGCAGTTAACGCGCGTGCGTGGGTGGGAAGACTTTTTGAGCTTTATGGCCGTCAATCGGCGCCCCCAAATGCAGCCGCTGTCCAGCGCAGTAAAATTTCTGCCTTCGAAGAATCCGAGGGCGGACCAGTGGCCGAAAAAGATATGTGTGGCTTTGGCCTTTCTATTGGGTACTTGAAACCATGGCACAAGCTGTTTTGGCTGAGTGCCAGGCGGACCCGAGTACTCCATATCTAGGTTGCCTCGCTTATCGCAAAAACGCATGCGCGTCAGCGCGTTTATCGTATAGCGGCGCTGCGCTGCACTGCTCAACGACTTCGACCAAGTCGTAGGCAGGTTGCCATACATCGCCTTAAGAGCGGCAGTCCAGTCGTCACTCTGCAGCAACGATTCGATTTTGCCTGCCTGCCGCAGCGTTCGATTGACGGTCCAGCTCGGCGGAACACCGGCATGGACCAGCAGACGGTTCATCGACGGGTCATGAATGACCAACGGGCGATGCCGTAACCACTCAAGCAGTTCCTCGGAATCCTTGGCACGCAGTACATCGCTAAATGTATCGTTGCCGTTGAGTGGCCGGATGCCAGCCGCAACTGCGAGCAAATGCAGATCGTGATTGCCGAGCACGCACTGTGCCGAATCTCCCAAGCTCATCACATGCCGCAGTACTTTCAAGGATTGAGGGCCGCGATTGACCAGATCGCCAACCAACCAAAGGCGGTCGTTCTTCGGATTGAAGTTAATGCGCTTCAGCAGCTTGGCGAATGCCCCATAGCAGCCTTGAATGTCGCCGATCGCGTAGAGGGCCATGGTTTTCGGTTTAGTCCAAAAGGTCGGCCAGCTGTGCAAACACGGCTGGGGCCAGGGTTTCTGCCCGGGTGCGCGGGTCAATTTCGAGCTGCGCCAATTTATCGTGAGAGATCATGCCGCGCAACGATCGGCCGATGGTTTTCCTGCGCATCGAAAACAGATGGCTTACCAGCTTCGCAAAGGCCTGTTCATCGCGCACTGGAAACCTCGGCGTCTCGAGAATTTTGAGTCGCACCATGCTCGACATGACCTTCGGTGGAGGTAAAAACGAGCCCGGCCGGATATCGAAACATTTCGTAATTTCAGTCCAGCGCGAAAGCATGATGGTCAGCCGTCCATAGGTCTTATTGCCCGGTGAAGCCGTCATTCTGTCGACTACTTCTTTCTGCAGCATGAAGTGCATATCCGATACTATCGTCCGAAATCCAAGCACATGAAACAAGATCGGCGTGGAGATATTGTAAGGAAGATTGCCAACAACGCGTAATTTTTCTGGTCCGCTGCGAAGCACGCCGAAATTGAATTTTAAGGCGTCTGCATGATGAATTATCACGGCGGGAATGTTCTCAAGATCGCGCTTGAGCTCTTCTGCCAGCCGTTGGTCCACTTCAACGACATCGAGCCTGCGAACCAATTGGGATAGTGGTTTCGTCAGCGCGCCAAGGCCGCCCCCTATCTCAACTAAATGCTCGTCATCGTTTGGCGAAATCTCGCGGACGATGCGATTTACTATGTTTGCATCATGCAGAAAATGTTGGCCGTATCGTTTCCGCGGCTGGATCATCACTGAGCGCGTTCCGGGCCGTCCTCTTCAGGAACTTCGACGAGAGTGGCCGCCAGCGAGAGCGCTGCTTTTAGACTCTGATGCTTGGCTTTGCCCGTGCCTGCCAACGTGAGTGCCGTGCCATGATCAACTGACGTGCGAATGATCGGCAGGCCTAGTGTCACATTGACGATTTCTCCAAAACCTTGTGCTTTGAGCGGAGTTAGACCTTGGTCGTGGTACATCGCCAGCACCGCATCGAATCCGGCTAATGACTCGGCCGTGAAAGCCGTATCCGCTGAACGGGGGCCGACGACATCCATTCCCGCAGCGCGCAGTTCCGCAAGGGTTGGCGCGATAATATCGCGTTCCTCGCTGCCCAGAGCACCGTCTTCCCCAGCATGCGGATTGAGTCCAAGCACGAGTATGCGGGGTGCCGGCAGGTGAAAAAGCCGCTGCAGATCGCCGTGCAGAACAGCAACGATTGCGCGCAGGCGAGCGGCTGTAATCGCATCCGGCACCTCGCGCAGTGGCAAATGCGTTGTGACGAGCGCCACGCGCAAGCTCCCTCTGCTCAATAGCATGACCGGTAACGGCGTTCCACAGAGCTCGGCCAGAAATTCGGTATGCCCGGTGAACGCAACGCCTGATGCCGCGATGATGCTCTTGTGCACGGGTGCGGTGACCAGTGCGCCATAGCGACCCTGCAAGCAGCCGCTGCCACCTTCTCGCAGCATTTTCAGTACGTATTGAGCGTTACGCTGATCGAGTCGGCCTGGTACCACCGGAGCATGGCTAGCGATGTGGAGAACCTGCATTTCGCCTGCTTGATGGCGCGTAGCTGCTTGCGGCGCATTCAGTACTCGAATATCGACAGGGTAGTTGAGCATGTCAGCGCGTGCTCTCAGCATTTCAGCATCGCCTAGGAATACCAGCGGGTCAGTGCTTGCATCCATTGCTGCCATCAGACAAATGTCGGGGCCGATACCAGCTGGTTCTCCAGTGCTTACGGCAATGATAGATTCGCGCACTCGTAGCTCCGCCGCCTGCGGCTTAGATCCTGATGGCTGTATTCGCTGCTACAGTCGAGTATCGACGTAAGACTGGTCGCGAAGCTGTTGCAGCCAGAGCTGGCGTTCTTCTTCGATTTTTGCGGCGCGGATTTCCTGCTGACAACGCTGCTCTTTGAGTTCATCGGTGGTGTCGAAAGAACGTCGATCAGTGACCTCGAGGATGTGCCAACCGAAGCGTGTCCGAAAGGGTTCGCTCAATTCGCCGATCTCCAGGCTCTCCAGCTTTTGTGAAAATTCGTCCACATATACGTCTGGAGTACTCCAGCCGAGGTCGCCGCCATCGGCCGCAGAAACGGTATCTTCTGACGTATTAAGGGCAAGTGTCGCGAAGTCTTCACCGGCGCGTATTTGCTCGTAAACGCCGAGTAGCTTCTGGCGCGTGGCGTCGTCATCCAGCACTTCGTTGGGTGACAACAAGATATGCCGTGCTCTGACTTGGTCGACCATGACCCGTTCTGCGCCCCGCATGCTGTTCAGTCTTATAACGTGAAAACCGCTGCCGCTTTGAATGATTTCTGACACATCACCCTCTTTCATGCGCGGCACGACGCCGGCGAAAATGGTGGGTAACTGCGACCCTTTCCGCCACCCGAGTGTGCCGCCTTCCAGCGCTGTCGGTCCGTCGGAGTTAGTAATTGCCAATTGTGCGAAATCTGTGCCTGACTCTACTCGGTTACGAATATCTTCTGCTCGTTCGCGAGCTTCGTCCAAATCTTCTCTGGTGGCATCACCGGACACAGCGATCAAGATATGCGAAACGTTGTAATCGAATTCGTCGGTTTCGGTCGCATCCAGCCTGACGAGGCACTGCTCGAGTTCGCGAGGTGCAACGCGGATTCGCGAATAGACATCGCGCTGTTCAAGCTGGTTCAAGATGATGTCGTCGCGTGAATCCTGACGATATGTGTTGTAGTCGATGCCCTCAGCAGCAAGAGCCGCAGGCAGCTCCTGAAGCGAAATTCCGAAGCCCTCTGCAACTTGGGAAAGCGCTTGGTTGAGTATGTCGTCACCAATAACGATGCCGAGCCTTTCAGCACGTTGCAGTTGGATTTCTTTCACGATGAGTTGATCGAGCACCTGCTCTCTGACTGCAGACAGCGGCGGCAGCTGAGCGCGCTGCTCTATCGGCAATTGGGCTTGTTGTCTGGTATAGCCGTCGATGACAAATTGAGTACGCATCGTTAACTCGCTCTGCAACACGAGGCCCTCGTCGACTACGGCGGCGATGCCTTCGATAAGCTCACCTGCTGATCCGAGTTCGCGGTTTTGGGCGTTGGCGGCGGTCAACCAAATATTTGAGCAGATTAGACCGCTGAGCAGTAGTTTTCTCATATTCATTGGTTGATAGTCCCTGGCATTCGTCTATAGCCAAGAATACCACGGTCGAGCAACTCTTCTGGAGAAGTCGAGCCGTTTGACAGCCCTTTGAGTTCCAGCTGCACCGATATCGCGCTGTCGGTTTCGCCGGTACGCCGACTGACATACTGGCGCCCTACAACCCGCAAGCGCCAGCAGCAGGCATCGTATTCCCAGCCGAGGAACTGCTCGAGCGGTTCCTTCTCGAGCAGCGAATAACTGTAGCGGCCGATGAGGCGCCATTTGTCGGCGACGGGCCAGACCAACGAAATATCGCCTTGTTCGAGCGAATCGCGGCGGAATCGATAGCCTAATCCAAACAGTCGGTCACCTTTGGGGCGGTATTCAAACCGCGTCTCCGCGCGGGCTGTTAAGTCGGTCTCGCTGTTCCATTGATAGCCGACGTCAAAGTTCCAAGACTGGCGCATGTTTACCGACACTTCGGCTACGTAGTCCGATGCGCTGGATTCATTGGGCATGGTATCTGGCAGGCTGACGCGTGGCGGGCTGAGATAGCGCGTTTGCCCCACAGTGGCAATCAGCTTTTCTTGTCCGGTGGCTGCGTCGATCAATCGCGTGGTGATGCCGAGGCTGAGTTGATCTGTGTCGCTGATGCGATCCGGCCCAACGAATTGATACTTGCGAAATAACTGAATCAAGTTGAAGTCCGGCATGATTGTGTCAAACACCGGTAACATGGCTTGGTCTTCGAAAGGTACGTTGACGTAAAGCAGTCGAGGTTCCAGCGTTTGAATGGACTTATTTTTGCTGCGGGTCGAACGTTCTAAAACGAGGCCTGTGTCCAAGCTTGTGATGGGCAGGCCGCGCGAATAGCGTTTGTCGCTAATGGTGACGCCGGATTGGTCTTCGTCAACCCAGTAGTTGGTTTGGCGCCAAGCGACAGCCGGAGTCAGATACATGCCAGCGCGAGCGAATTCAACGCTGAGCTCTTGAGTGGAATCGAAGCGCCATCCGGTAGTGCCGACATTGCGATCGAAATTTACCAGTTCGGTGTTCGCAGTAAAGCTGACGAGCCGTTTGTTCCAAGCGCCATCGAACACCACTTGTGGAACACGTTCATAAGGCCGATCTTCGGCAGCGATAAAGCTGTCGATGGTCTGGTAGTTTTGCAGGCGGGTTAACAATGACCAGTTGGGCGCAAAGTAGCCAAGGTCCAAGAAACGGTTTAAATGGGTTTGACTAGTAATGCTCAAGCTGTTGCCCAAGTCCTCGAAGTACGCATCGTCAGAGACTTCCTGCATGCCGGCGACGAGTTCCCAATTTTCGCCGAATGCTGTCTTGTGCTGCAGGTTTACATAGCTGCGCCTGCGATCTGCATCGGAGTCTTGCGGCAGTGCCTCGAAATCGAACTGTCCTTCGCTGCGCGGCATCAAGTAGCGAAACCGACTGCTGAGCTGAACACCGCGCTTGCTCAACAGGCGCGGTTCAAGCAATAGATCGTAGTTTGGCGCGAGATTGAAATAATAAGGTACGGCTACATACAGACCGGTTCGATCCCGCTCTGAAAAACTCGGCACCAGGAAACCGCTTTTGCGGTCGTCGTTCAGCGGGAACGTGAAATATGGTGCATAGATCAGCGGCATGCCACGAAATCGCAGCTTCATGCCGCGCGCTGTGCCCACGCCTGCTTCAATATCGAATTCGACATCGTCTGCCATCAGCAGCCACGCTTCCTGCTGCATGGGACAAGTCGTGAAGCGCACGTTACGCAGGGCCACCGAATCGGTAAGGTCGCTGATTTCAATCGCCGATGCGGATCCGCGCGCTGGACGCGACGGCATTTCGAAGCCGGACTCACCGAAACTCACTTCGCCATTGTCGGAGTCGAAGTAAGCATCTTCGCTGAATACCCGCAGCTCGCTATCGGTGTAGGTCACTCGACCATCAAACTCAAATGTGTTTTCAGTGCGATCGTAGAAGGCCCTTTCGGTCGTAAAACGCCTGTCCTGGTAGCTGATTTCAACGTTTTCGGAAAACTCAGCGGATTCCACCCCGCTCACGGCCATTTGCCCGAACAGGATTTCGATCTCATCACTGAGTGCGGTGCCGTCAGCTGTCGACTGGGTGTTTGGCGCGGGCAGCAGCGGGTCTACCGCGAGGCATATCCCTTGTGCAAAGAGGTTTTGGAGGGGCAAGCAGGCCGTCAGGAGGGCGGCAGTGCGAACCCAATTGTGTGAAAACACCGCGTGTGTGCCGACCAAAGGCGGCTACAATGGCATAGATTATGTTTAGCTTCAATTGCTTGCTTGCGGTGCCACAGGTAAAGCATGAGCTTCCGGGCGGAAATGACAGTTTAATGTGTCCGACGATCCAATGTTAACGACGGCGATAGTCTTGGCTGCTGGGCGCGGTGAGCGTATGGGGGCACTGACTGAGCACTTGCCCAAGCCTTTGCTCCCGATCGGCAGAGAAACTTTGATAGCGCGACAAATCCGTCGCCTCGCCGCGGCAGGCGTTCGTGACATCGTGGTCAATACTTCGTATCGAGCCATGCAATTGCGCGAACATCTTGGCGATGGCGCGCGGTTCGATGTGCAGATCAAATATTCCGACGAAGGAGAGCCGCCGCTTGAAACAGCGGGTGGCATTATTCGGGCCTTGCCATTGCTGGGCGCTGACCCTTTTATCGTCGTTAATGCGGATGTCGTCACCGATTTTGAATTCGCGCAACTGCGGCCGCCAGCGAAGCTTGGAACGCTGGTTTTGGTGCCAAACCCGCCACACCATGCCAACGGTGATTTTGGCATTCGCGGCGATGGCACAGCATCGGCTGCGGCGCCGCTGTATACCTTTGCCGGAATTTCAGTCATGCGCCCGCAGCTATTTGCAGGCCAATCTGACGAATGGCAGAAACTGCGTCCGCTATTGGACGCGGCCGTCGCAGAGCATGCGCTTAACGCAATGCTCCATCGTGGCCTGTGGATCGATGTGGGTACGCCGGAGCGGCTCCTGGAGGCGCAGCGCTTGTTTGCGGATGAATCGTTGGAGCCTTCTGACAAGCCCTAATCCGCGTCGCGAGTTATTCAGCGTCGGCCGTGTTCCATGCGCACATCGAGCAGCGCCTGCTGACCGCCAGCGACCGCGCTCAGCGCCGCATCGATGGCCGCTGGCAAGTCGGCGGGTTTTTCGACGCGGCGAGCGAAAGCGCCCGACGCTTCCGCCACTTTCGAGAATTCCGGGCTTGGTTGCAGCTCGACAAGGGGCATTTGGGCGCTGGCTGCCGCTTCCCCATCCGGGTAGACGGCGCGGGTTGCAGCGTCGACTGCATGCCAACGGCGATTGTTACAGACAATCGTCAGTGTCGGTAACGAAACTGCGCGCGATACGAAATGAAACGGGGTCGGGTTGCCAAACATGTAACTCCCATCGCCGACTGTGGCGATGACGGTGCTGTCTGGAGCCGCGAGCTTGATACCAAGCGATGCTCCCAGTCCAAACCCTAATCCGCCGCCAATGCCGACGCCGACTAAGCTGCCTGGGCGCTCCAGCGACAAGTGATCAGCTGCGATCCCCAGTTCGGTAACGACGATGCCGTTTTCCGGCAAGGCTTGGCGCACGCATTCGCCGAGATAATCGTAGCGAATCGGCTGGCCTTGGCTTGCTTCGGCCAGCGTTGCCGAGCGTTCTGCTGCCAAGTTTCGTTGCAGGGCGGCAATTCGTTCGCGGCGCCCTGCAATGGTGGAATCGTTTGGTCGGGCGGCTTGCAGTGCGACAGACAACGCTGTCAGCGCCGCGTGTGAATCGCCAGGTATGACGAGATCCGCAGGAAACGAACGGATCGGATAACGCGTGAATATTGGGTCGACGCCGAGGTGCGCCACCTTTGTCGACGCGCTCGGAGTGAAGCTGCGCGGATACCAAGGCACTTCGCAGTCGATGACGACAATGACGTCGGCATTGCTGAGCAGCGCTGTGCCGGCTCTTCCCAAGCGCATTGGGTGGCTCGCCGGCAGGTTCACGCAGGTAGCACCCATTTCTGCCAGCGGGATGGCGAATCGATCTGTGAGTTCTGCAAGCGCCTGCACGGCTGCCGTATCACGGCCCAAGTGCGTCGTTACTATCACCGGGTTTTCTGCTCGCGCAAGCCAGCTTGCCAGCTTGTCGATATGCGCTGCGCTGGCCTGGGGTTTGGCGGTTTGCGTCGTCGGCTCGGTCGGAGCGGATACGTGATCGACATCTGCCAGAACTTCTCGCGGCAGCGACAAGTAGACGGGACCGCGCGGTTCGGCCAGCGCGACGTCGAGCGCGCGCCCAACGATGGAGTCTGCGGGTTGTCCGGCACGCAGTTCGTAGGCCCATTTGACGTACTCGCGCACCATGCCGTCCTGGTCGAAGTTTTCTTGGCCCCAGTGAATGGGCAAAGAACGCGAAGCAATATGGCCTGACTGCGTATGCGGCGTCCGTCCAGCCAGCAGCAATAACGGCACATTGTCACGGTTAGCGTTCATCAAACCGCAAATGGTATTACCGGTACCCACAGTCACATGCACCATCACGCCGGCGGGTTTGCCGGCAGTGAGGTAGTACCCATGTGCCATCGCAACGGCCAGGTTTTCGTGCGGGATCGTTAGGAAAGTTGGTACTGCGTCGGGTTCGGCCCCGAGTCGAACGAGAGCTTCGATAATCGGGGCGAAGTCGGTCCCCGCGTTCGCGAAGACATAGTCGATTCCGCGGCGCTTCAGTGAGCGCAGGAAGGATTCTGCAACCGACGTCGGCTGCGTGCGTGCGCCATCCATAGGTAAGGTTCTTAGCCTAGATGCGGCAAAAATAGCACACTTGCGGAGAGTGTCCGGTAACGGCTGCCAGTGCTAGCCCGTGGACAGTTCGGCGTGGTTGATTCGCACGGTTTGATCGATGCCGGCAAGCACTTGGTCGACCGTTAGTACGTCCCCAAAGGTGATCTGAAAATTTTCCAGCGCCGCCATATGGGCCGCATCGCTGGCTGCCGCGCAGCAGTCCGCGACCATAATGGTTGCAATATTCAGCATCATTGCGTCTCGTGCCGTCGATTCACAGCTAATGTTGGTGTCGAGGCCGGCTATCAGGACCGTGTCGATTTCGCGTTCGCGCAAGCGGGCCTCGAGATCGGAAGCGCCGGAAGCCAATGCGCTGAAACGGCAGACCGGCACGCGCCAGTCTTGATCGGCCACCCTCAGCTCTGAGGAGAGTTGCCAGCTGGCGCTGTCTTGTGCGAGCCCGCTCAAGTGAGCGTCTCTTTGCGCGCTGGACAGCAGCTTGTCGAAATAGTGCGACCACTGTGCTGGATCGGTATGGTCAAAAGTCGTCGACAACCATGCGACTTGGCCGCCACCCAGACGAATCGACGTTGCCAAACGATTAATGTCGGCACACAGGGATCCAGCAGCCGGGTTCCTGTCCAGGTAAAACTGCTGCATATTGATGACGAGCAGTGCGGCCTGCGCAGGGTTGAAATCGGCTAACGGGTGCAGGGCGCCGCGCTGCTCAAGGGCCTGATCGATGATTTCGTTAGAAAGATTGTTCGGGTGCATATCGAGTTCCTCGTTCGTCACTCTAGTGTGTCATCGCGTAAAGCACGTAATTTACGGCGTAACGGTAGGCGAGTGCTGTGAGCGGTTCGGGGTATTGGGGCGTATCTGCGTGTTCCCAGGCATCGCCTAGGTCCATGTTGTGGTTTATCGCGATCATCAGGCGGCCGTCGTCGTCGTAAATGCCCCGCCAGTGAGGGTCGACGCCGCCGTATTCGTAGGTTGTGCCCATCATCAGCGGGCGGATGCCGTAAATCTGGGTTTTCGTATCAAGGTCGTACAGGACGTGCAGGACTTCGTCAGATTCGGGGATGTCCACGATCGGGCGGTCTGGAAATACGCGGACCATACTCTCGACGAATGCCGCCCATTCGTTTGGGCCGTGGAAGTCGTCGATCATCATGAAACCCCCGCGCAGAAGGTATTCGCGCAGGCGCTCCGCT
>JAHEEO010000256.1 GCA_024640665.1 Rhodospirillales bacterium
AAAACTCGATGTGCCGTTTGGAATCGTCGATCTATCGCTTGCGCCGACGCCTGCACAGGGCGACAGCGTCGCCAGAATTCTAGAAGCTATGGGCCTAGAACGCGTCGGAACTCATGGCTCGACTGCCGCATTAGCCTTGCTCAACGATGCGGTCAAGAAAGGCGGTGCAATGGCCTCCAGCTATGTCGGCGGTCTTTCGGGTGCGTTTATTCCCGTATCTGAAGACGCGGCCATGATCGACGCGGCCGCCAGCGGCTCAATTACGTTCGATAAACTCGAAGCCATGACCTGTGTTTGTTCGGTCGGACTCGACATGGTTGCCGTGCCCGGTAATACGACTGCCGAGACCATTGCCGCCATCATTGCTGATGAAGCCGCCATTGGGATGATCAACAGAAAGACCACGGCCGTCCGCCTCATTCCTGCACCGGGCAAGCAGGTGGGCGATATCGTCAATTTTGGCGGCCTACTCGGCCACGCGCCTGTCATGGCATTACACACTGAATCGAGCGCCGCGTTCATCGCCCGCGGCGGCCGGATACCGGCACCGCTGCAAGGCCTCAACAACTAAAACAGCGCTACAGAACCAGCGCTACAAAACTATGGCAACGCCGGCTCGATGCGAATAACCGCGCCATCGTCGTCGTCCACGAGCACATAGAGAAATTCGTCGGGACCCTGGCGAATATCTCGCATGCGATGACGCCAGTCACGCAACAGCGCCTCACGTCGAAGCTCTTCCATGTTTTCATTGAAAAGTACGCGCTCGATGTGACCAGTCCCGATGATTTCGCCGGTGCGCATTGAGCCGACAAATACGTCGCCTTTCCATTTGGGCAGCGCGTCTCCGGTGTAGAACGCCATACCTGAAATAGCAATGGATGGCGTCCAATAGACCAGCGGATCTTCGAATCCGTCGCGCTGGAACTTCTGCGAGTGCCAAGGGCCTTGGTAAGTTCGACCAAGACTTACCAGCGGCCAACCGTAGTTCGCACCGGCCTTCAACACGTTTATCTCGTCGCCGCCATTCGGGCCGTTTTCATTCTGCCAAATGTCACCGGTAACTGGGTGTACGGCCAGACCAAGCGTCGTGCGATGACCCAGCGTAAAAACTTCCGGCTTGTGATTGGGCATGCCGACGAATGGATTGTCAGCGGGCACACCCCCATCGTCGCGCAGCCGCAAAATCTTGCCACCGTGCGTATTGGGATCTTGCGGGTCATTCCCGGCTGTGGACATGTAGATTGTGCCATCGGGCCCAAACACCATTCGCGAGCGGTCACCCGCACCGGTGTCGGTGACGAACAGGTCTTCGGTACCAATGAGCGCTTTGCCATTCCAGCGACCGCGCGCCAGCGCCATCGCCGATTGGTTGTCGGGCAACGGCTTGTGGTAGGTCAAATAGATATAGCCGTTTTGCTCGAATTGTGGATGCAGAACGACATCATTGAGACCGGACCGGCGGTTGGCCTTCACTTCGGGCACGCCCGCCACTGGCGCCGGATCTAGGATGCCATCACGGATGACACGCAGGCGTCCATCCTTCTCAGTTACAAGCATGACGTTGTTGGGTAGAAACGCGATGCTATACGGGTGCGACAAACCGCGCACGACCACAGATACGCGAATATCTTGGCCTTCTGCCGTCTGGTAGATTCTTGGCTCGCTGGGCACTGGCGGAACATTGAGCTCTGGCGCAACTGGGACGCCATTTGCAAACGGTACGCTCTGTTGCGCACTTGCACAGCCGCACCCCAACAGCATCAACAACAAAAGTTTTCTGGTTTTCATATCCTGCCTCCGAAAAAGGCCGGAGACCTTAATAGTCTCCGGCCGCAACTCTAGGTAGCTGCCTTAAGTGCTTGGCCTCGTCGAATCTGAACCGGTGATCCGGCTAAGCTAATGCAGTATCAAACAAAACGAGCAAGCGACTCCAAGCACGCTCGGCTTGCGCTTCGTTGTACACGGCTGAATCCGGCGGACACCAACCGTGTGCAGCACCCCCGTATACCTCGATTTCAGCCGATAGCCCGGCCGTGTTGAAGCTGTCCCGTAAGACGTTCTTCGCTTCTGGCTCCCGCTCATCATCGTTTTCAGCAACGGCGATCAGAAAGTCCGCCTGCATATCTGGAATCAGTAAATGCGGACTGTCCTGTTGATCGGATACCAGGCCACCGCCGTGGAACGTGGCGGCGCCACCTACTCGGTTGGGTACGGCAGCTGCCGTGCGCATGACCATCGGTCCGCCCATGCAGTAACCCGTGGTGCCTACTTTCCGGTCTGTATCAACGGCAGGCTGATTGTCCAACCACCCAATGAACGCGCGAGCGTCAGTGAAATGGGTTGTTGCATTCAATGCCTGCGCCATAGGAAAAACCGTGTTGCGCACTGCATCATCTGCGAAGCTGGCGCCTTCGGGCACAACCGGCGCACGGGCCTGTCGGTAGAAGGGGTTAACCACTAAAACGGAATAGCCAGACTCGGCAAGCCGTCTGCCCATCTGACGAAATGCCGTACGTAATCCGAGGATGTCTGGCCAGACCAATACAGCTGCATGGGCGCCATTGGCCGGATGCACGAAATAGCAGTCTGCCACACCATCTGGCGTCGTGATCTCGACATCTGACTCAACAACGTCCTGCGCATCTGCTGCGCGTGGCAGCAGCATCGTAAGACCAACGCCTGCTGATAGCGCGCCGAAATCACGCCGGGTAACATTCCCGCGACTCGCGTACTTCGTCAGGTCTTCTTTAAAGTGTTCATCGCACATATGCACTCCTTACAATGCCTTAAGATTAATGGGGTTTGGCCCCAATCGCTTATAAACTATACAGCGTGTTGCCGGCGCGAGTTGGCGCAGCGGCTCCACTGTGGTTCAATATACAAATGATCACGCCAAGAAATCACTATTACTTTTGGTACTACGCTTTTCCCAAGCCGCTGGCGGAGGAAGGAACGCGACTGTACTAGTCAATAGTTACATCAAATTCTGAAAAGCCGCCAGCCAGCCTGGCGGCTTTTTTTATGCCATTGAGATACTCGCAACCTAATAAATACGATTAACTGGAACAAAGACCATGGCCCCGCATACTGACGATCTAAGAATTCGCAGCTTCAAGCCGCTCGTGACGCCCGCCCAACTCACCGAAGAGTTGCCCTGCAGCGGTGCGATTTCCGATACCGTGGCACAGACGCGCGCGCGATTGCACGACATCCTGCACGGTCGCGATTCGCGACTCGCCGTGATGGTCGGTCCCTGTTCGATCCATGACCCGAAAGCAGCCATGGAATACGCTCAGCGACTGCGGCCGCTGCGTGAATCGTTGGGCGACGCGCTGGAAATTGTTATGCGCGTCTATTTCGAGAAACCGCGAACAACGGTGGGTTGGAAAGGGCTGATCAATGATCCCGATCTGGATTCGAGCTTCAACATTAACAAGGGCCTGAAGTCAGCCCGAACTTTGCTCCGCGATATCAACGCACTCGGACTGCCCGCGGGCTGCGAGTACCTCGATGTCGCGTCGCCACAGTACATATCCGACCTGGTTTCGTGGGGCGCGATTGGCGCGCGCACGACAGAAAGCCAGGTGCACCGAGAAATGGCGTCGGGTCTTTCATGCCCCGTAGGCTTCAAGAATGGCACGGGTGGCAATATCCGAATTGCTGTCGATGCCGTTGGCGCCGCTTCGCATCCACATCATTTTCTCGCAGTCACAAAAGACGGTCGCTCCGCAGTAGCCGAGACTAACGGCAATCCCGACGGACACGTTATTCTGCGCGGTGGAAAAACGCCCAACTATGACGCGGATTCGATCGAATCGGCTTGCAAGATGCTCGAAAATGCCGGTCTGCCTGCTCGCGTCATCGTTGACGCGAGCCACGCCAATAGTCATAAGAAACCAGAAAATCAGCCTTTAGTCATTGAAGACATTGCGAGTCAGATTGAAGGCGGCAGCAAGCGTATCGCGGGCGTTATGGTCGAGAGCCATCTGGTTGGCGGCCGGCAAGACCTGCAACCGGGCAAACCACTGACATACGGGCAAAGCATTACCGACGGCTGCGTCGATTGGAATACGACGGTTGCAATACTCGAACGATTGGCAAAGGCGGTGCGAGCCGTTAACCGATCAGCCGCGTAGACTCATTCGCGCAATCATTGCGGCACGCTCAACGCGATCCATTCAGGCACCTCGCGCAGGCCGCCGA
>JAHEEO010000051.1 GCA_024640665.1 Rhodospirillales bacterium
GCAGCGAATTCATGACCGCCTAGCAGGCGTGCCACCTACTTCTGCTGTGCTTGACCAAATGGTCGCTGCGCCAGACCCAATCGACGCTGCGATGATCGCCATGGACAATCCCAACTTTTATACGGTAACGCTAAAAAACTTCGCTGCACCGTGGACTAACCGGGACCAAAGCGTGTTTGTGCCGCTCAATGACTACATTGCGCTGGTCATTGGCATGGTTCGAGATGAGTATCCGTTTACGGAAATACTCTCCGCTGATCGACTGTACGTGGGCTCTGGGATAGCCATGCCCACCGTGAGCAGCAATGCGCACTACGAGACGCTTGAGCAAAACATGCTCAATCCCAGTTTCAATCCACAAACAGATCTCATCGAGACAACTCAGTCAAATGTATACAGCTTGCCGCCGGGCGCTACCGCTGGCGCGATAACTACGCGTGCCGCTTCGGAAGCGTTCTTCGTGGCAGGCACAAACCGGGCAATGTTTCGATTCACACTAATTAATCACATGTGCATGGACCTCGAACAGGTACATGACACAAGCATTATCCCCGATCGAATTCGCCAAGACGTTTCGCGCAGCCCCGGCGGTGACAGCCGCGTTTTTCTGAATAACTGCATCGGCTGTCATAACGGCATGGACCCACTGGCTCAGGCCTACGCCTATTACAATTTTGATGAAACGACCGGCACGATGGAATACACCGATGGTGTCGTGCAGCCCAAGTACTTCAACAATGAAGAGACGTTTCCGGATGGCTTTGTCACGCCGGACGATTCTTGGGAAAACTATTGGCGCGAAGGTCAAAACGCAGCTCTAGGATGGGACACGAATTCGCCAGGATCCGGCACCGGCGCCAAATCGATGGGCCAGGAGCTAGCAGGTTCGCAAGCCTTCGCCCATTGCCAAGTTGAAAAAGTATTTCACGCAGTCTGTCTGCGCCCACCAGTCGATGCAGCTGATCGTAGTCAGATCGATACGATGCAAACCTCGTTTATCAACAACAATTACAACCTAAAACAAGTGTTTGCCGAATCCGCTGTTTACTGCATGGGCGACTAACGGAGCAAGATGATGCAGGACACAAAAATGAAAAATCTCGTGAATGTTGCAACCGAATTCAGCCCAATAAGCTGGGCTGGAATCAGCAGGTTTGCCGTTCTAGTTTCCGCCGTCGCGATCAGCGCGTGCAGTGGCGGAAGCGGTGCTGACGTCCAGCAGAACGTGCAATCGTCTTCGGGGGCCTCGGCAACCTACAGCGGCCCGCCGCCGGCCACGGACGACGTTCAAGCATTTAAGCTGAACTTATGGGACAACATCAGCGCAGACAACCGCTGCGGCTCTTGTCACTCGGTCGATGGTGGTCAAGCACCGATGTTCGCTCGAAATGACGACATCAATATCGCGTACGCCGAGGCCAATGGCGTTGTTGCTCTGACTTCACCGGCAGACTCGCAGATGGTCACTAAGGTTGGCGGCGGCCATAACTGCTGGCTAACGAGCGCTAGCGCTTGTGAAAGCATCTTGACCACATGGATCAGCAACTGGGCCGGCGATCTCGTTGGCATCGGTGGCCGGGAGATCCAACTCGAAGCGCCCGCATTGCGCGATCCTGGCCAAAGCAAGAACTTCCCTGACGACTCCTCTTTGTTTGAGTCCACTGTGTATCCAGTGTTGGCAGCCAATTGTGCACAATGCCATTCATCCTCCGCTACTGTGCAGCAGTCGCCGCTATTTGCCGAAGGCCCGGGGACAGATCAAGCTGCGGTCGACAGCGCCTATGCGGCCGCCCGGTCGAAAATCAACCTGGATACGCCGGCAGATTCACGCTTTGTGCTGCGGCTCCGCGATGAGTTCCACAATTGCTGGACCGCTTCATGCGCCGCCGACTCCGCGGCAATGCAAGCGGCGATTACGGCTTTCGCCAATGCCGTACCACTGAGTTCGATCGACCCCGCACTTATTACCAGTAAAGCACTAACGCTTTACGAAGGAACAGTCGCCTCCGGCGGTAATCGTTACGAATCGAGCGTCGTAGCGTTGTATGAGTTTAAAACCGGCGCTGGCTCAACTGCATTTGACACGAGCGGTGTAGAACCGGCAATGAACCTGACTTTGTCCGGGAACGTCGAGTGGTTTGGCGGCTGGGGACTCAACTTCACCGGCGGCAAAGCACAAGCCAGTGTTGCTTCCAGCGCAAAATTGCACACTGCTTTAGCGGCTACCGGCGAGTACTCCATCGAAGCGTGGGTTGCTCCGGGCAATGTCGTCCAGGAAGACACTCGAATAGTGAGTTATTCAGCGGGCACGGACACGCGTAATTTCAATCTCGGACAGACACTCTACAACTACGACATGTTTGCTCGAACCAGCAATTCGGATGCCAATGGTAATCCGCAAATGTCGACGCCCGATGCTGCTGAAGTCTTGCAAGCAACATTGCAGCATGTGGTTGTAACATTCCATCCGGTAGACGGCCGCAAGATCTATGTGAACGGCCTGCTCGTGCAAGAAGCCGACCCGGCACCTGGCGGGAATCTCTCCGATTGGGACGAGACTTTCGCATTTGTTCTCGGCAACGAAGTCTCGGGCGACCGGTCGTGGCAAGGCGTCATTCGCCTGGTCGCAGTTCACAATCGCGTCCTGAGTGAAGGACAAATTCTGCAGAACCTGGAAGCCGGTGTTGGCGAGAAATTCTTCCTGCTCTTTGGCGTAGAACATCTTACAAACATTCCGGAAAGCTTCGTGGTTCTCGAAGGCGCACAGTACGACAGCTACGGCTACCTTTTCCGAGCACCGTTCTTTATCAGTCTTGATGGTACTGCGCAGCCAGAGGGGATTCCGTTGCAGGGCATGCGTATCGGCTTGAATGGTATCGAAGCCAGTGTCGGGCAATCGTTTGGCAAGATTGATGAGATTATCTCCAGCGCCGTGTACACCCCCGCGACCGGGCAGTCCCTGGCAGACATCGGAGCCGTAATTCCGCTGCAGAAAGGCCCCGAGCTTGACGAATTTTTCTTGACATTCGACCAACTCGGCACCCAGACGTTTAATCGCCCCACTCCGGCAACGCCACCACCGTCTGTGCCGCAGGATCTGCCGGCAGTCGCAGAAATTGGTGTGCGGACTTTTGACGAGATCAACGCAACGATGGCTTCAATAACCGGCGTGAGCGCACAGAATGCAAACGTTCAAAGCACATTCAATACGATCAGGCAATCAATGCCAACGGTAGAAACAGCGGAAGCATTCCTCGCTTCTCACCAAGTTGCCATCGCCCAACTCGCCATTGAATACTGCAACGCGCTGATCGAAGACGCCGGAATGCGTGCATCGATGTTCCCGGGATTCCCGTTTGCCTCAGCGGTCGCAACAGCTTTCCCCGGCGCCGGAGCAACAGAAGATCTGCTCTACGATCCGCTGTTGGACCGGGTGATCGGCACTGCAGCGCTGCCGCTTGCAACGCAGCCGGCGCGCGCCACGATAAAGGCCGAGTTAGACCAACTCGTGCATGGCATACCGGCAGATCCAACCCGCTCAGGGCTGGCTGCGGCCGGTGGCGATGCGACTCGTACGAGAACTATTGCTAAATCCGTATGCGCAGCCGTGCTTGGCAGCGGTGCGGTGCTAGTTCAGTAAGTTCAGTCAGACTCAAGGATAGAGGTAAGGCAATGTTGATCAAGGTTCGACGCAAACGTCGCAATCCAGACGCACCACAAATGCATGAGTTTCACTCGCGGCCCATGACGCGTCGCGAACTGATTGGGCAAGGATTCATGGCAGGCTCGGCCACGGTGCTGAGCGGCGGTGTCCTGGGTCTATTCAGTAATCCGCGCTCAGCCTATGCCGATCTCGCTGCTGATCTGGCCACGCCGGAACTCGCCGCACTTTGCGGTTTGACGAATGGCGCGGGTAAGATTCCGTTCATCTGCTTCGATCTGGCGGGCGGCGCAAATATCTCCGGATCAAACGTACTAGTCGGCAAGGAAGAAGGCCAACTCGATACGCTGAGCACGGCTGGCTACAGCAAGCAGGGCTTACCGGGCGACATGGTCCCTGGCGCGGCGGAAACCACGCCCACTGCAACCAGCAACGGTGACCACACGGACACCAGCCTGGGTCTCGCGTTTCATAGTGACAGTGCGTTCTTGCGCGGCATGCAGGGCAGTTTTCGAACAGCCGGCATCGAGGCCAACATTAATGGCGCGATCATTCCTGCGCGCTCGGAAAACGACACCGGCAACAACCCGCATAACCCGCTGTACGGCATTCAACGGGCCGGCGCAGACGGTTCAATTCTGACACTGTGTGGCTCAAGAAACTCAGAATCCGGCGGCAACTCGATGGCGCCCGCGATGATGATCAATCCGGAATTCCGGCCAACCAAGATCGATCGCCCCAGCGATACAACTGGGTTGGTTGATACGGGACAGCTGGTCGGCTTACTTGGACCAGCCGATGCAACTGCCGTCATGGAATCGGTCTACAGGCTCAGCGCTCAGAAGTTGAATACCGTGACGACGGGTCTGCCGATTACGCAAGATCAAGTGGTTGAAGATCTCGTTCGCTGCGGCTATTTAAAGGCCGCGGATGTCGCGGACCGGTTTGGCGCCGTCGATCTCGACCCAGGCAATGATCCAAATATCGTCGGTGCCGGCGGCATCTTTAGCGATGCCGATTGGACCAGCGGCGGCAGAGACGAAAGCGAATTCCGCAAAACGGCCTCTGTAATGAAGTTGGTCATTGACGGCTACGCCGGTGCCGGCTGCGTGACGATGGGCGGCTACGACTATCACGGCGGCGCGCGTCAGGAAGGCGAGGTCAAAGACTTCCGCGCCGGGCGTTGCATGGGTGCTTGCCTGGAATATGCATCCCGCATGGGCGTGCCACTGATGATGTATGTATTCAGTGATGGATCATTGTCGAGTAACGGCGTGATCGACGATTCCCAAGACGGACGCGGCAAAGGCGAGTGGACCAGTGACAATCAATCGACTGCCGCGGCGTTTTTCCTGGTGTTCAATCCAGCCGCCAATGGCGGTCGAGCGCAATTGTTCCAAAGTGGTTCAGACATTCTGACACCGGCTCAGCATCAACAAATTGGATACTTCTCGGCGAATGGTGACGTGCAACGCGCTGGCACGCCCGGTGCTAACAACGTCAATCTGCTCGTTGAAATGGTGCTGTTGAACTATATGGCGCTGCACGGCCAGCAGAACATGTTTGCCACGCAGTTTCCAACGCACGGACTCGGCGACCCGACAAATCTCGACCGCTTCACGGCGTTTGAACCCATTGTCACCGGCACAATCTAGATAGACACAGCTTAATCGTGTAGAGCTGAGATGCAGGGGCGCAGCACGGCGCCCCTGTGTCGTTTACATAACGTGACCGTTGCACGGGTTTAGAACGCCCTTCTCAAAGACCATACGCGTCATGACGCCGCCATCCGCGACAATTAGCGCCCTGCTCGCCTGCCCTCGCTGCGACAAGACGCCAATGGCGACACAAGATAACGACCTCTACTGCAGCGGCTGCAAAGTGAAGTTTCCGAATTTCGCCGGTTTACCGTGGTTGTTTGCAGAACCGCAGGCAAGCTGGGCGGAATGGCGTGCCCGCTGGCAGTATGCACTGCAGCAACTCAAACTAAGTCTCGATCGCATCAATGAGACGCTGCGATCAACCGATTTATACGCCGCAACTCGCACGCGTCTGGAGCATCGGGTTATTGCTGAAACAGCACACTCGAAAGATATCGAAGCACTGTTGGCACCGCTAGGTCTGCGCACAGACCTTAGTGGAATCTCTACCTACCTTGCACTGCGAACGCGTCTACCGCCCGACCAGGGACTACTGACCTACTACAACAATGTGCATCGCGACTGGTGCTGGGGTGACAAAGAAAATGCGGCATCGTTGGCGCTGGTCAATGACGCGCTTGCCGAACACAAGCCTAAACGCATGCTTGTCTTAGGTGCCGGCGCCGGGCGGTTGACCTACGACCTGCATCAGTATCACACGCCGGACATGAGCATCGGCTTTGACTTCAATCCCCTGCTGGTTGGCATTGCCGCGCGCGTGTCTACCGGAGAGCGCATAACGATGCGCGAGTTCCCTATCGCGCCAAAAACTGCAAGCGACTATGGCATCGAGCGCGTATTGCAAGCACCAGAGCCAGCAAACGATCAACTGCATTGGATGATTGGTGATATTCATAGACTGCCTTTTGCCACACAACAGTTCGATACGATTGTTACACCATGGCTGATCGACATCGTGCCCGAGGAATTGGGTTCATTCGCCTCTCGGATTAATCAGTTGCTGACCGACGATGGATGCTGGATCAACTTCGGCTCGCTGAGCTTTCACAATACTCACCCGGCGGCTCAGTATTCACAGGAAGAATGCGCAGCGATCGTCGACGCTAGTGGTTTTTTGCCGCCGCATATCGCTACGCGGAGCATTCCATACATGGACTCGCCATCGAGTCGTCATGCCCGCACTGAAGAAGTGATCGCTTGGGCAGCTCATAAAGACGCGCATATCAAGCGCACCACCCGCTATGAGGCGCTTCCGGACTGGTTAGTGAGAGGGCAATCGCCAGTGCCGTTGACCCAGGGTGTTCGCACTCAAACCACAACGACACAGGTACACGCTTTCTTGTTGTCTCTTATCGATGGCAAGCGCTCATTGCAAGACATCGCGAAAATCGCCGCCGCCAAACAACTGGTACCCGCGCATGAAGCAGAAGCGACGATTCGCAATTTCCTGATTAAGATGGCCGACGAGGGCCGTCGGTTGGGTTATTGAGCCTGGCCCGAAAACACGCGCTGAAGTTCCGCGAGAATGGACAGCGCGATAGATTCCGGCGTGCCACCACCGATATCAATACCAATAGGTCCTCGTAAACGCGCATCCAAATCCGGCGCGCTCTCCGCCAGCTTTTTCACAAGTCGCTGACGACGGGCCGTCGGACCCAGGACGCCAAGGTAGCGTAAAGGTGCAGTGGCTAATTGTTGCAGGTACATCGCGTCGGTCTCCAGATGATGGCTCATCACAATGGCGGCATCGAAAAGTGACAGATCGATCGCGCGGCGCAGTCCCCGCGGGTCCACCAGCTCCGCAGCATCGGCGACTAAAAGATCCCCGCGGGCCAAGTAAGCGGGACGGTGATCAACCACGGTTACGTACCAACCCAGTTCCGCAGCAATGCGCACGACAGGCACAGAGTCGAGGCCTGCACCGAGCACCAACAGGCGCGGAATAGGCGCCAAGGGGGCGATGAGCATGCCTATCCCCGAATCGCTCGTTAAAAATCGTCCCGTCGGAACCTCTTTGATCTCAGCGAGTTCTGCAAAAAATGCACCGCGCAGCTGATTATTAGTAAACCTAACGTCGCCCACCGGCTCGAATGCACCATCAGGACCGCGAACGAAAGTGCTACCGGGAGCAGGCCCACGGGCAGAGCTCGCGATGACCGTTGCAGTGACCGTTGGCTCATGGGCTTCGTATAAGCGACTCAGACTCATGTAGGGCTCATAAGCGCTTTCTGCTAATAGTGGCTGCAAAAAAACCCTGATGAGTCCGTTACAGCCAACTCCAAGCCCGAATACGTCGTCTCCGTCATCTCGCAAATCGTAGCTGACCGGCGCGGATTGCTGATCGCGCAACACCATCGAAGCACGTTCAGCCAGGTCTCCTTCTAAACAACCTCCGCTCACCAATCCCTGGTAATCGCCATTGTCCGCAATCAACATGCGATGCCCGGCTTTACTATAAGTTGAACCCACAGTTTCGAATACGGTGGCCAGGACCATGGCTCGGCCGGCAGTTCGCCAGCGGTCAAACGCGCTGTTTATTCGTCTAATGCTCATAAGCGCCGCAAAGCATAGCAGCATGACTATCCAGAGCAATGTGCCTGTGGCATCAACGGCGCTGAGTTGCATCACCGAAACACGCCACTTAGACTGCCGAACGATTGCCAAATAGAGGTTCTAACATGACCCTACCAACTAAGGACGAAGCCGAGCAGGCAGTGCGAACGCTACTCAAATGGATTGGCGAGGATCCCTCGCGTGAGGGCCTGACCGGCACTCCGGAACGGGTCGCGCGAGCATACAAAGACTGGTTTAGTGGTTATGAAGACGACCCCGTAGAATTCTTGCGGAGAACCTTCCACGAAGTAGACGGCTATGACGAAATGATCATTCTCCGTGATATCCATTTCGAGTCGCACTGCGAACATCACATGGCCCCGATTATTGGCAGTGTGCACATCGGCTACTTACCGGACCGGGGTGTCGTGGGCATCAGCAAGCTAGCGCGAGTCGTCGAGGCATTTTCACGGCGCTTGCAGGTGCAAGAATCAATGACAGCTCAGATCGCCCATTGCATTCAGGACGTTCTAAAGCCCAAAGGGGTCGGGGTGGTAGTGGAAGGCGTCCATCAATGCATGACAACCCGGGGCGTGCGCAAACCTGGCGTATCCATGATAACGAGCCAATTACTCGGCCATTTTCGCTCGGATTCGCGCACGCGAAATGAATTCATGACGATGATTGGCAGATCCAACGTCGGCGCCAGATAGACGCCCAGATAGACACCTGGACGAAAGCGCCCAGTAATCGGCTTGGCTCTCGCTGGCGTTGGCGCCCGCGCAGGCCTGTACGTTGACATAAACCATTCCTCAACCCCTATCGCAGTAGGCAAATCTGGACGGATATTGTCACTTTTGCTCAACATAACGAGCCATCCCCCCCAGAAAGCGCCACACAGAACGACTTGGCACACGACTTGCTTAATAACCATCAGGTTTATTGCTTTTGATAGCGAGTCGAAGAATGAGCATTCAGATCGTCAACGAAGACAACGAAAAACTAAGCGATACGGGCGAGTACATTGCTGTGCGAACCTGCAAAGACCCGTTTGATTCGACCATGACCCTGGCAACTATAGAGCGGGTCGTCGAAAAGACTGTCGTCAAGAAACCGACAGACTCTGCGTGGCACGTAAAGACGCTAGTTAACGAAAAACCAATGTCACCAGATGCTGCATTAGGTTTTGCGACTCGCTATGCAGAACGCAAACATATCCCCGTGATATATACAGCTAGTGATAGCTAGGCCTGCATAGTCAGCACACACCGCGCAAAGACAGAGAGCCCAATGAAAACTAACCAGCAAGGCTTTACGCTAATTGAGCTGATGATTGTCGTTGCAATCATCGGGATACTTGCCGCAATCGCAATTCCGGCATACAGCAACTATACAATTCGCGCACAAGTAGCCGAAGGCGTAAACCTGGCGGCCAATGCTAAATCGCCCGTCATTGACGCATACTTGCAGCTCGGTCAAGCGCCGGCGAATAGAACGCAAGCAGGTATGACTGCGAATGCCACTGACACGCAAGGCAAATACGTGAGCAGTGTCGAGGTTGAAAACGGCACCGTCACAATAACGTTTGGCAATGAAGCCAACACCGAGATTCTGAACGATACGATTTCCCTGACTCCCTACGAAACGGCCGAGCAGGGCATTGTTTGGCGCTGCGGTAATGCCGCCCAACCCGCAGGCCTCGACCCGATGGGTTCGTTTTCAGGCGGCAATACGGCGGCATTCGTTGCACCGACCGTGTCGGGACAATATCTGCCCGCCTCGTGTCGACTATAGAAATTCCGCCCGAGCAAATCGAGTAGTTTAGTTAGTTGCTTCCGATACCCTGCCAGCGCCTAATTGAAGGCGCTTCGAGACCCAGCAAGTCGAGCAACCGAGCGACGGTCTGATCAACCATTTCTTCAATACTGGCAAGACTCGCGTAAAACGCAGGGACCGGCGGAAAAATGATGCCTCCCGCCTCAGTGACCGTGAGCATGTTGCGCAGATGGACCAAGCTCAGAGGCGTTTCCCGGGTCATCAATATGAGCCGCCTCCGCTCCTTGAGCGTCACGTCCGCCGTTCTGGATATTAGAGTGTCTGACACGCCTGTTGCAATGGACGCCAGTGTCTTCATTGAGCACGGCAGAACAATCATCGCATCTATTTTGTAGGAACCACTGGCGATGCTGGCACCGATGTTCCTGTTCGAATGGACGACATCTGCATACTGCTCAAAGTCTTTGGTATTTCCGCCCAATTCCGCAGAAATCGTCAAAGCTGCAGATGCACTGATCACCAGGTGAGTTTCAACAACTTCAGCCAATTGGAGCTGCTGTAAAAAACGCTGCGCATAAACACTACCTGTCGCGCCTGTGACGCCGACTACAATTCGCTTCTTTTCCATTGAGACCGCTCGAAAATGGCTTTGCATACTGGCGCCGGAAGGATATCACGTGACGGTCAGCTGAAATCTGTTTGACAGTTTTCCTCGTCTGGCGCTTACAATTTGCGGTATGGATTCTCTCGACTTAGGGCCGGTCTGGCTAAGTTTAAAACTAGCCACGGTAACCGTCGTTATTTTATTGGCACTGGCGACTCCGCTGGCCTGGTGGTTGGCTCACACGCGATCTCGCAGCCGCCCCATTCTCGAGGCAGTAGTCGCGATGCCGCTGGTGTTACCACCCACGGTCTTGGGGTTCTACCTATTGATACTATTGGGACCGGCCGGTCCTATTGGCAGTTTTTGGGTAGCGCTGACGGACACTACTTTGACTTTCTCGTTCATGGGTCTCGTCATTGCGTCGATCATCTATTCATTGCCATTTGCCGTGCAACCGCTGCAAACTGCCTTCGAAAATATCGGCAAGGCGCCTCTGGAAGCAGCGGCTACACTAGGCGCATCGCCTTTCCAACAGTTCCTTACGGTTGCATCACCGCTAGCCCGACGTGGGTATCTCTCTGCCATCGCACTAAGCTTTGCGCATACACTCGGCGAGTTCGGTGTCGTTCTGATGGTCGGCGGCAATATTCCCGACAAGACGAGGGTCATCTCTATTGCAATCTTCGAAGACGTCGAAACCGTCAACTATGCACAGGCGCATGTGCTTTCGGCGGGTCTGCTGATATTTTCATTCGTGCTATTACTCGCCTTATTCGCAACTAACAGCTACAAACCGCCCGGCAGAGCGGCTTAATGACAAACAAATTTCTACGCCTGCGGCTGTCCATCGAACGATCGGGATTTTCGCTCAAACTTGATGAGCAATTGTCACTGCATGGGACCACGGCCGTATTCGGACCGAGCGGATCCGGTAAAACCTCACTGCTGCGGGCGATTGCTGGCTTGGAACGGCATCCAGGCGGGCGCATCGAATTCGATAAAGAGCGCTGGCAAGATGACGATGCCTGGGTGCCGGCACATAAACGCCGAATTGGCGTCGTCTTTCAAGATACACGGCTTTTTCCTCATCTGAATGTTTTAGGCAACCTGCACTTTGCCCGGCAATTCAGTCATTCAAAGCAGATCGATCGCTTCGACGAAATTGTTCAAACGCTGCGTTTGGAAAAACTGCTGACCCGCCGAGTCGGGGCACTTTCCGGCGGTGAAGCACAGCGAGTCGCGATTGGCCGATGTTTGCTCACCAGGCCCCAACTTCTGTTGATGGATGAGCCGGTTTCGTCATTAGACCAAGAAAGCAAGCGCGAAATTATTGAATTTATAGCTGCGACGACCAAACGCTTTTCAGTCCCGCTGTTTTACGTTACTCACGATGCTGACGAAGTCGCACGACTGGCCAACACAACTTTGCTGCTGGACGCAGGCCGGGCTATTGCTTACGGCTCGACTAGTACGGTCTTCGCAGACAACGACATCAGCACACTCTTCGGAACACAGGACGCCAGCAGTATTCTGGTGGCAAAAATTGACGCCTTGGACAGTGGATCAGCAACTGCGAGTATCGGCTCACAACAATTAACCATCACGATCGACGACACCGTGCATCAGAGCGAAATACAGTTAAGAGTGCTTGCGAAGGATGTGGTAATAGCTACTCAACCGATAGAGCACATCAGCATACGCAACACCCTGACTGGAATAATCAATACTATCCGCCCTCTTGACGCAGGCAATGCGGAACTCATCTTGGGAATAGAGCAACAGCAATTGCGCGCACATGTCACCAATGCCGCAATTGCGGAACTTGATTTACACCCCGGAGCAACCGTTTACGCGCTCATCAAGAGCGTTGCACTCAATCGGAAGTTCTAAGCCAGAGCATGCGGCAAGAATAGCGTCAGAGCCGGAACCAAGATCAAGATTGCAACTCGCACCAAGCTGGACAATAGAAACGGCATCACTCCGCGAAACGTCTCCCGCAACGAAACTTTTGGCGCATGGTGTTTGATGATCAGCACGTTTAGCCCGACTGGCGGCGTAATGAGTCCAGCCTCCACTACAATTAAAATGATGATGCCAAACCACATTTTTAAGTCAGCTTCCGGCATCCCAAAATCTAATCCCACCATAATCGGCCAAAAGATCGGCACCGTCAGAAAAATCATCGCGAGGCTGTCCATCAAACAGCCCAGACCCAAATAGACGATCAGCAGCAGAACGAGAATCAGGTACGGGTCCAACCCACTATTCGCTGCCAATTCAGAAAGCTGATCCGCGACACCCGTGAGGGCCATGAATATATTCAGGAAATCCGCGCCCAGCACGATCATGAAAATCATGCCCGAGGTTTTGGCAGTCGCCGTCAAGCAATCCAGAAATCCCGCGAAATCCAGCTTGCCTTTCCAGAAAGCAAGTACACCGGCCCCGAAAGCGCCCACAGCAGCGCCCTCGGTTGGATCGAAGATTCCGAAATAGATACCTCCGACTACGACAATGAATAGCAGCACCGTTGGCCAAGTTTCTAATGCAGCCCGGATTCGCTCTGCGCCTCGCGCACGCTCCCCGACCGGACCCGCCTCTGGCGACACGCGGACCCAAATCATGATCACAATGACATAACCGATGACGCCGAGAATGCCCGGCACCAGCGCCGCCTGAAACATCGCGACGATATTCGCCTGCACAGCAATTGCGTAAATGATGAGCACAACGGATGGCGGTATTAGAATGCCGAGCGTGCCACCCGCTGCCAGGGCCCCTGTAGCCAAACTGCCAGAATAGCGATGCCGCTCGAGTTCGGGGAGCGCTACGCGAGCCATCGTGCCCGCAGTCGCTAAAGACGAACCGCAAATTGCGCCGAATGCCGCGCAGCCTCCAACAGCCGCTATTGCAACGCCGCCGCGCCGATGCCCGACGAAAACATTGGCGGCCCCGAACAAAGCGCGGCTGAGTCCTGAACGCGATGCGAACTCACCCATTAACAAGAACATAGGAATGACAGAAAAATCATACGACGCAAATCGCCAGAACGCGGCGGTCTTAAGATAGCTCATCAGCGGGCCGACACCCGATAGCGCCACATAGCCAATGAGTCCGGCAACCAACATCGCTAGCGCTACCGGCACTCGTATAACGAGCAGCACAGTCATCAGCACCAGACCTATGATAGCCAGCTCCACGCTATTCATCGTCATCGCTCCATGGATGAAACACGGTGTGCAATGCGCTTAGCGCGAGCAACAGAAAAGAAGCTATGCCAAACGGATATGCCCACCAGAGCGGCACACCGACAATCATGGATATATCTTCGAAACGAAATGTATCCACCAGGCCAAACAGCATTCGCCAGGCAAACAAGCCGGACACCGCAACAAACAGCAAGGCTGCGATAACGTCGAATGCGCGACGCAACTTGGCCGGGAAGCGCGCTGTGAGAATATCTACAGTTACGTTGCCACGCTGCTGATAGCAATAGGGCAGGAACAAGAATATCGCTACACTGCAAGCAATGCCGACGATCTCGAAATCACCCGGCACCGGCAACAAGAACACAGCGCGGCCAATGACACTGACGACAACTAACAGCGTCATCGCAACCAGCACGAATCCACCGACAATTGCCAGCCACTTGCCCGCCCGATATAGAATTTGCCCTATGCGATCGTCCGGCCAGTTCTCGGAACGAGAAGACATCGCCCCCCCAAGTAGTGGATTTTCCACGTAATCGTTATTATTGCGGGCACTATAACAACATCGACGCGCTGGCTGGTAGCTGCCTGCATTAAGCCCAATTGGAATGAAACCCCCATGAGCATCACCAACATTGAATCAGTTACATACGGAGTCGAAGATCTCGAAACTTCGCAACGCTTCTGGAGCGACTTCGGTCTTCAACAACGCCAGGACGACGGCTCGAGTTTCGAAGCTAAAGACGGCTCAGCCGTCGTTCTTAGAGCACTTGGAGACGAGCGCTTACCCGCCGCAATAGAGCCAGGCTCGACGATGCGTGAGGTCATGTATGGCGTCGATACGCAGGCCAACCTGGACCAACTAGCGGGCAAACTGTCCGATTTTGGAACGATCGTTGCCAACGACTCAGGTGTAATTCGAGCATTGGATCCACTTGGATTTCCGTTTGCTCTCAGAGTCAGCCAGCGACGCAAAATTTCGGCTCAAGCGCCTGTTTTTAATACGCCGGGCAATCCGGACCGCATCAACACACGGGGGCAGTTTTTCAAGCAAGCTCAGCCTTCGGAGTTGACACATGTCGTATACATGGTCGAAGACACTGCCAGTATCGTGCCGTTCTATACCGATCAACTCGGGTTTGTCATCAGCGACTCCTATCCTGGACGCGGCTATTTCATGCGCGGCGGGGCATCGCACTGTCATCACAATCTGTTCATTTTGAAAGTCCCCGAGAAGACCGGCTTCCATCATGTTGCATTCGAGTTGAGTACCATTCACGAACTGTTCGGCGGCGGTCTAAACATGA
>JAHEEO010000257.1:0-1993 GCA_024640665.1 Rhodospirillales bacterium
CACTTCGGCATCGGCAACCATACGCTCAATCTCATCCTCAGCGAGGCCTGACGACGCCTTAATTACAATCTTCTGCTCCTTACCTGTAGCCTTGTCTTTTGCAGAAACGTTGAGGATGCCGTTCGCGTCAATATCAAACGTCACTTCGATCTGTGGCGTCTGGCGCGCCGCCGGGCCAATGCCCGTAAGATCGAATCGGCCCAATGACTTGTTGTCAGCAGCCCGACTACGCTCGCCTTGCAAGACATGAATCGTTACGGCCGTCTGATTGTCTTCGGCTGTCGAAAATACTTGATTCGCCTTGGTTGGAATCGTCGTGTTCTTTTCAATCAGCTTCGTCATCACGCTGCCAAGTGTTTCGATGCCGAGCGACAGCGGTGTCACGTCGAGCAACAGCACGTCTTTAACTTCACCGGCCAATACGCCCGCTTGAATGGCCGCGCCGATAGCAACGGCTTCATCCGGATTTACATCACGACGGGGTTCGCGACCGAAAAACTCCTGCACTCGCGCTTGCACTTTAGGCATACGTGTTTGTCCGCCTACCAAGATGACATCTTGGATATCGGAAACACTCAGTCCGGCATCACTCACCGCAGTCTGGCATGGCGCAATTGTCCGCTCGACAAGCTCTTCCACGAGCGACTCAAACTTCGAGCGCGTCAGGTTCAAATTAAGATGCTTGGGGCCGGACGCATCCGCCGTGATGTACGGGAGATTAATCTCGGTCTGCTGCCTGGTCGACAGCTCGATCTTGGCCTTTTCAGAGGCTTCCTTAAGCCGCTGCACAGCCAAGGGATCGCTGAGAATATCAATGCCGCTTTCTTTTTTGAACTCGCCCGCCAGGAATTCGATGATCTTGCGATCGAAGTCCTCACCACCGAGAAATGTATCGCCGTTGGTGGCGAGCACTTCAAACTGGTGTTCGCCATCGACTTCGGCTATTTCTATGATGGACACGTCAAAGGTTCCGCCGCCGAGATCATAGACTGCAATCTTGCGGTCACCGCGTTGCTTGTCGAGGCCATAGGCCAGTGCCGCCGCGGTTGGCTCATTGATGATGCGTTTAACCTCGAGCCCGGCGATGCGACCAGCGTCTTTCGTCGCCTGGCGCTGCGAATCATTGAAGTATGCCGGCACTGTGATGACAGCTTCGGAGACCGTCTCTCCGAGGTAGTCTTCGGCGGCTTGTTTCATCTTGGCCAAAACACGGGCAGAAACCTCTGGCGCTGCCATCTTTTTGCCATTTGCTTCGACCCAGGCATCGCCGCTTAATTGCAAAGAGCGTATTTGCTGGGTTGGTAACTGCTTGACGTTTTGCCGTCTGACCCACCAAGACTTCACCGTCTTTGGTAAAAGCGACGATCGACGGTGTCGTTCGGTCACCCTCGCTGTTTTCAATGACTTTTGCCTTACCGCCGTCCATCACGGCCACACAAGAATTAGTCGTCCCGAGGTCAATGCCGATAACTCGTCCCATTGCTCAAATTCTCCGAAAAAGTAAAAAGTGTTCGATTGGTCTCTTTATGGGGTGTACCCGTTGAGATTCAAGTGGACCCGCAGCCCTGCCGTCACTTGTCGGCTGACTGCGCCACCACGACACGGGCCGGTCTTAGCAGACGCTCACGCAGAGAATAGCCCTTTTGGACGACGTCAATGACCGAATCTGGCTCAGCATGGGGTGCCGGCAGAATGCTGATGGCTTCGTGAACCTTTGGGTCAAATGGTTCGCCGTGCGGGTCATGCTGCTCAATGCCCGCATCCGTAAAAGCTTGCTCTAGCAGTCGCAGCGTGGCCTTTTGGCCTTCAAGCAACGTATCCAGATCTAAATTATTAGCGGATACGCCAGCTTCAAGGCTATCAAAAACCGGCAACAGCGCCTCGGCGAAGCGCTCTATGCCAAAACGATGCGCATTTTCGACTTCGCGAGCGCTGCGCTTGCGGACGTTGTCCATTTCGGCAGCTAGCCTGAGCGCCTGTTCACGGGACTCGT
>JAHEEO010000257.1:2003-4158 GCA_024640665.1 Rhodospirillales bacterium
CAACGCCTGCCTCGGATCCTTCCGAACCGGACTGAGCGTCAGTCGCCGTGTGCTGCCGAGACGCCTCGGCGCCGGGTTCAACCGCTTCGTCATTCATTTGAGTTCTCCTAAGCTCCGCTCAACGCCCGACTGCGCATCATGGGCAAATGGGGATTCGAGTTTAGGACTTCAAGGCCCGACCCAACAATTTTGCGGTTACGTCAACAATGGGAATGACTCGTTCGTAGGCCATTCGCGTCGGCCCGATCACGCCAATGACGCCCATGCTGTCGTCAGCAGTAGTATACGGGGCAGAAACAATACTGACAGAATCGAGCAATTCGTACCCGGATTCTTGACCGATAAAAATCTGCACACCGTCGGAATGCAGACTCTGATCCAACAAGTGCAAAATATCCCGACGCCGGCTGAACGCTTCAAATAGCGATTTGAGCGTACCCAAATTGGCCAATTCTTCCAGTTCGAGCAAGTTGGTTTCGCCAGCCATGACGAAATCACCCGACTCTTCTGGGTCGCTATCGGGGAAGGCCTTTTCCGCCATCTCTATGGCATCGGCCATGATCGAATTCATCGTCTCGCGCGTATCTCTGAGCTCTTCCAGCAACAACTGCCGCACTTCGCGCAAATCTTTGCCGCCCAGCTGCTCAGTCAGATAGTTCGATGCACGCTTTAATTCTGCTTCTGAAAAGTCACGGTCAACGTCGAGAATCTTATTCTGCACTTCGCGATCATTGATCACCAATATAGCCAATACGCGCCGGTCGGAAAGTGGCAGGAATTCGATCTGCCGAAGTGATCGCTGACTGCGGCGAGGCACGGTAACCACGCCCGCCAAACTCGTTACAGTCGACAGCAAATTGGACGCAGACATCGCAATTGCCTGCGGGTCACCGCCGGCTTCGCGGATATCGAGCTGCAACCGCGACAATTCGGCATCATTCGGCGGACTGAGCTTGACAAGTGTGTCCACAAAAAACCGATAACCTTTGATCGTGGGCACTCTACCAGCAGATGTATGGGGAGCATTGATGAAGCCGAGCTCCTCAAGATCAGCCATGATATTGCGAATCGTCGCCGGGCTAAGCCGCAGACCTGAATCGCGCGATAGCGTTCGCGAACCAACAGGACTGCCGTCACGAATGTATTTATCGACCAATACTCTCAGCAGATGCTGGGCACGTTCACCCATTTCCTTGGAATTTGGCTCTTTCATGATTTACGGCTGTGGTAATTTACGCTCGCTATACTCACATATTTAGACGCTAGCAACGCTTTCTTAGCAGTGTCAAGAACTTAGCAACTTAGCGCCAAGAAGCAACCGACATGGATCCTAAATGACGAGCACATTCAGCCGAATCGCCCTGTGGGGCCAAATGACAGATGCCTCGGTGGCCCGCCTAGCCCGGCAGATTATCGAACATCTGCGCAGCCGGGCCATCACGATACTCGTTGCACCGGAAGTTTGCGACCTTCCCGAATTCGCTGATTGCCAAGCGATTACCGACAAAGAACTCTCCGATCAGCTCGATTTGCTGATCTCAATTGGTGGCGATGGCACGATGTTGGGCGCCGCGCGAAGAGTTGCCGGCGCAACCGTACCGATACTCGGTGTAAACCTGGGGCGACTGGGTTTTCTAACGGACATTCTCCCGGAACAAATGACTTCCGCCATCGACGCTGTTTTGAGCGGCGATTATCTGGAAGAGAATCGTTTGCTACTGCGCAGCGTGATTCGCTCGGGCAAGGACGGATCAAAGAGTTCAGAGCATTTCGCTTTCAACGACGTGGTTCTCCAAAAAGGCGTCTCCGGCCGGATGTTCGATTTCAATACCGTCATCGGCGGCACGTTTGTCAACAAACACAGTGGTGATGGCCTTATCGTCGCCACGCCAACCGGATCGACGGCTTACGCGCTCTCTTGCGGAGGGCCAATTGTGGAGCCCAGCGTGAAAGCGCTGGTCATGGTGCCCATCTGTCCCCATAGCCTGAGCGATCGACCACTCGTTGTGCCCAGTACCAGCGAAATCGAAATCAGTCTTGCCGATGCCGATGAACCCCCGGCTCATGTAACATGCGACGGCGAGGAAATTGGCCAACTTGCGCCAAGACAAACGCTGATGGTCAGCGTTGCAAATGAAACAGTGACATTATTGCA
>JAHEEO010000052.1 GCA_024640665.1 Rhodospirillales bacterium
GGTCTGAGCCGAAGAGAACCTCACTGGATAGCGCAATACGGAGATTGCTGCCACCAACCACCATGCAATGGCCACAGCCAAGGCAGCATAGACGCCGCTGGACAGCCCCGTAAACCAACCCGCAGCCGCCATGCAGCCGGCAAGCGCCACGACATAGGCCACCGTACCGAGTGACCCGAGCTGCGCAAATCGCGCCCATTCTCTCGCGCCAACGAGCCAGAAAATACCAAACACAACTCCCAACCAAAGCGGCGGCAGATATAGAATTGCCGCGACTACGGCAACGCCCAGTATGGCAGCAGTAACGATGCGCTGAACCAGCACTACGACGGCCCAACCTGGTCGCTGGTCCGGCCAAAGCGGCGCTGTCGGGCCGCGTACGACTCCAGCGCCTGGTCCAACTCAGTTGCCGTAAAGTCGGGCCACAAGACATCTGTGAAATAAACTTCGCTGTAAGCGATATCCCACAGTAAAAAATTACTGACCCGCTTCTCGCCGCCGGTTCGGATCAGTAAGTCGACCGTCGGCAGGCTGGCGGTTGTCAGATGAGCGGCAAACAGATCTTCATCGATGTCATCTGGCGTTATGCTGCCAGCCACAATCTCTCGCGCCAATTCACGCGCCGCCTGAGTTAAATCCCAGCGCCCGCCATAGGCTACAGCGACAGTCAAAACAAGGCCGGTGTTTTCCCGCGTTTTTTCTTCGGCTGCGACGGTCGCAGCACATAGCTCGGAATTTAGGACGGACCGATCCCCGATGAACTGCAGCCTCACATTGTTTTCATGCAGCTCATCGACTTCGCGTCGCAGCGCATCGACAAAGAGCGTCATGAGGCCCTTGACTTCCTCGACGGGCCGCTCCCAATTCTCACTCGAGAACGCAAAAACCGTGAGCGTATGGATATTGCGCTCGACGCATCGATGCACAACATTCCGGACCGGTTTAATACCAGCCCGATGCCCAGCTTGCCTGGGTAGCGCCCGCCGTCGGGCCCAGCGGCCATTGCCGTCCATAATGATTGCAATATGCCCGGGCAGCGTCTTGACTGTTCGTCTGCTTACCATAGAGGAGCCGACCTAGAAAGCCATGATTTCGCTTTCCTTCTCCTCAAGCAACGCATCGACTTCAGCAACGTACTTATCTGTCAGCTTCTGAATATCGTCCTGCGCTTTATGCTCCTCATCTTCAGTAATCAGCTTTTCCTTCTGCAAATCTTTCGCGTCGCTAATTGCGTCCCGGCGAATATTACGAATAGAGATACGCCCACTTTCAGCCTCATTGCGTACCACTTTGGCCAAGTCCTTGCGACGCTCTTCGGTCATTGGCGGCAGCGGCACGCGAATGACAGTGCCCGCTGAAATTGGCGTCAATCCCAGATCGGAATTCAAAATCGCTTTCTCGATCGCACCAACCATTGGTTTTTCCCAAGGCGAAACCGCAAGGGTACGGGCATCCTCGACTGTGACATTTGCTGCCTGGTTTATGGGCACTTGGGAACCGTAATAATCGACGGTGATGTGCTCAAGCAGGCCAGTATGAGCCCGCCCTGTTCTGACGCGTCGAAACTCTTCCTTCAAAGCGTCAATGCTGCGCGCCATCCGTTGACCGGCATCCTTCAAGATTTCGTCAATCATACGAACACCCTTAGAGACTAATTATGGACGGTGGTGCCGAGCACTTCCCCGGAGACGATCCGGATGATTGCACCTTCCTGGTTTTGATCGAATACGATCAGGGGCAGTTTATTTTCGCGACACATGACGATCGAAGTTGCGTCCATTACTTCGAGTTTTTCGGACAACACTCGATCAAATGTCAGGTCATTGTAGCGAACTGCAGCTGGATCAAGAACCGGGTCTGCCGAATAAACGCCGTCGACTTTCGTCGCTTTCATCAGAACTTCAGCGCCGATTTCAATTGCGCGCAGACTGGCCGCTGTATCCGTTGTAAAGAAAGGATTACCGGTTCCCGCCGCGAATATCACGACACGGCCTTTCTCCAAGTGCCGAATCGCACGGCGACGAATGTAATCTTCGCAAACATCGTGAATCTGCAGCGCAGACATTACGCGGGCGACCGCGCCCTGACGCTCGAGCGCATCCTGCAAAGCCAGCGCGTTCATGACGGTTGCAAGCATGCCCATATGATCGCCTGTTACTCGATCCATCCCGCCCTTCGCCAACCCTGCGCCGCGGAATATGTTGCCTCCACCGATAACGAGTCCCACCTCAACGCCTGCAGCGCAAATCTGCGCGATGTCAGTTGCCAGGCGTCGAATGACTGGCGGATCGATGCCATATTGTTGAGCGCCAAGTAAGGCCTCTCCACTGAGCTTGAGTAGAATTCTCTTATACGCTGGTGTGCACTCAGCCATTGGGCAAATGCTCGATCAGGCTCAATCGTCTTCGGCTGCCGATTTCTCGACGCCCTCGCCGACGGCATATCGAATAAAGCGCTTGACGCTCGCTTTATTAGCCGTCAAGAGGTCGCCGACTTTCTGGTCCGGGTTCTTGACGAAACCCTGCCCGACTAACGTGACCTCGTCAAAGTATTTTCGGAGTCGACCCTCGACCATTTTCGCGACGATTTCTGCCGGCTTGCCTTCCTGCAGTGCCTGCGCACTCAATATTTCGCGCTCTTTTTCGATCTGCTCAGACGGAATATCCTCTCGCGAAACCCACTTTGGCGAGGTGGCTGCAACATGCATGGCAATGTCACGCGCCAGCGCCTCATCCCCGCCGTCCAATTCGACTAATACGGCGATTCGGCCCATATGCGTATATGTTCCCACCGTGGCCGACGTCTCAATCAACTCGAAACGTCGCACTGCGATGTTTTCGCCCACTTTCGTAATCAAGGCCTGCCGAGCTTCCTCGACTGATTGACCGCCTGCATCAGCATTCAGCAGCGAATCAGGATCTTTGGCGCCCGACTCGATGAGTGCTGTGGCGACTGCATCGACGAAAGCACGAAAATTCTCATCGTTAGCAACAAAATCCGTCTCGGAGTTGACCTCCACCACCGCGTGACGACCGCTCGCGGCGTCGCTTTTGATGAGTACTTGGCCTTCGGCTGCAACGCGCCCAGACTTCTTATCGGCTTTTGCTTGGCCTGCCATACGGAGCAGCTCTGCTGCTTTCTCGATGTCGCCAGACGCTTCTACGAGCGCTTTTTTGCAGTCCATCATGCCCGCACCCGTGCGTTCACGGAGTTCTTTCACTTGCGCAGGTTTAATACTCATATATTAACCCTCTGTCTTGGCTTGATCGCTATCCGCTGCGCCCGCATCGACTGCAACCTCAGCCGCTTTCTCTGTGTCGGCACTGTCGGCGGCAGCCTTGCTTGCGGCAGGTGCCGGCTCTGCCGGTGCAGCATCGGGGGTATCCGCCGCAGCTGGGGCAGCGGCTGCATCTGCCGGTGGCGCAGCAGCCTTAGCTGAACTCGCCTTGGTGACTCGGGGCCGCTTTTTCGTTGCTGCCTTCTTGGCTCGGCTAGGTGCCGACTTTGGCTTACCTTGGTCGTCCAATTCGACGAATTCGTCATCGCCGGTAGGCACATCTGGAATCGAAGCTTTGCCATCGAGCACCGCATCAGCAATGCCGGCAGCATAAAGCTCAATAGCGCGCATCGCGTCATCATTGCCAGGAATGGTAAAATCCACGCCCTCTGGCGAACAGTTGGTATCCACGACCGCCACGACTGGAATTTTCAGCTTGTTCGCCTCGCGAACAGCGATTTCTTCGTGCCCCACATCAACAATGAACACGATGTCCGGGAGCGATTCCATGTTCTTGATGCCGCCGAGCGCCAACTCTAGCTTGGCCAGTTCGCGAGACATACCGAGGATTTCTTTCTTCGTGAAATCAGTGCTGACGCTGCCCGAAGTGATTTCTTCCAGGTCTTTCAAGCGCTTTATTGACTGACGAATTGTCTTGAAATTCGTCAGCATACCGCCCAGCCAGCGCTGACTGACATAAGGCATATCGCAGCGCGCCGCCTGTTCGGATATGGCCTGACGCGCAGCGCGCTTGGAGCCCACAAACAGAATGGTTCCGCCATCGGCTACGACTTTGCGAATGTATTCCGCTGACTCGAGATAAAGCGGCAGCGTCTGCTCGAGATTGATAATATGGATATTGTTGCGCTCGCCAAAGATATATTGCTGCATCTTTGGATTCCAAAAGCGGGTTTGATGTCCAAAATGGACGCCCGCTTCCAGCATCCGGCGCATTGTAACGTCGGTCATGAAAGCTCCTTAATTGGGTTAAGCCTCCACGCAGCCCCGCGTACAACCCAATTATGGGCACCCAGTACAGCGGTATTGGCGCGTGTGTGGTGTTTAATTGCCTAAGCGGCGCGCGCTTTATACCATAGCCGGGCTCAGGGCACCAATGCCCAAAATCCCGGCACGGAACCGTTGCCGCTCCGGCCCACTTAAAGAAGTCAGCCTTATGAACGTAACTATCAAATCGCCAGAAGAACAGGCGCGGATGCGTATTGCGGGCCGGCTGGCCGCCGACGTTCTGGATATGATCGGTCAATACGTCGAACCCGGCGTGTCCACCGAGAAGTTGGACCAGCTTTGCCATGATTTCATCGTTAATGAACAGCAGGTTGTGCCGGCTTGCCTCAACTACCGGGGCTTTCCCAAATCCATCTGTACATCAGTTAATCACGTTGTATGCCACGGCATACCCAATGCAAAGACGCTGAAGAATGGCGACATTATCAACATTGACGTAACCGTCATTCATGAGGGGTTCCATGGCGATACGAGCCGAATGTACTTCGTCGGCAAACCACCCGTAATCGCCGAAAGACTGTCCAAAGCCAGTTTTGACGGGATGTGGCGTGGAATCGAAGCCATCAAGCCTGGCGCAACCCTTGGCGATATTGGCCATGCCGTTCAAGCTTTCGTCGAGGCGCAAAGGTTTTCAGTCGTTCGAGAATACTGCGGGCACGGCATCGGCCGGGTATTCCACGAAGACCCCCAAGTCTTGCATTACGGCAAACCCGGAACGGGAGTCGAGCTGGTTCCAGGGATGGCAATCACCGTCGAGCCCATGGTGAATGCCGGACGACGCCACGTTAAGCTCCTGTCGGACGGGTGGACGGTGGTCACGAAAGATCACTCGCTCTCCGCACAATGGGAGCATACCGTGCTCATCACCGAAACTGGATTCGAGGTCCTGACGCTCGGGAGCGCTGACCGTGACGCTTGAATCGGACCTAGATAACGAAGCTCAGGCGGCGCATAAGAATACCGGCGTGGACGATACCGCGTTGCGGGAAGCCCTGAACGATATGCCTTCAGTTTCGGCCTGCCGGACACTGCTCGCAGAAACCACCTCCGACTTGGCCCAACGCTTTAAAGCCAATGAGCCAATTGAAACCCTACTCCGCGACCGGGCCCGCGCAATCGACCACATCCTTAATCGCTGCTGGCAGCAGCTCAGCAATGGCCTGGGAAGCGAAATCGACCTCATCGCCGTCGGCGGCTATGGCCGTGGCGAGTTGCACCCGTCATCTGATATCGATTTATTGATTCTTCACGGTGCAACCGACCGGCCTTCGGTGGAGTCATTTGTCGCAAAGTTTCTGACATTCTTGTGGGACATCGGCCTCGAAGTCGGCCATAGCGTTCGCACGCTCGAACAGTGCGAGACTGAGGCCGCCAAGGACCTCAGCGTTTTGACTACATTATTGGAATCGCGACTGCTCGCCGGGTCGGGCAGCTTATATGCGCAACTTCCGGAACGCATAGCCCAAGACAAGATGTGGACATCGCAGGCCTTCTTCGCTGCTAAGGTTGAAGAACAGCGCGCACGGCACCTGCGTTACCACGACACAGCTTATAACCTCGAACCGAACGTCAAATCGAGCCCCGGCGGTTTACGCGACATTCAGATCCTCGGTTGGATCGCACGACGCCGCTATGGAACCAGCTCGCTGTCGGAACTGGTTGACAAGAATCAGCTCACGACAGGTCAACTAAGAATCTTACTGTCAAGCCAATCCTTCCTGTGGCGGATTCGATTTGCATTGCACTTGATTACCGGACGCCGCGAGGATCGGCTGCTATTTGATCATCAGATCAAAGTTGCGGAATTACTTGGCTACGAAGACGCGACGTACACGTTGGCTGTCGAGCAACTGATGCAGCGGTATTACCGCTCTGTGATGGAGGTAACCCGCCTCAATGAAATGCTGATGCAGATGTTCGAAGAAAGCATATACGGCAGCGATTCAGATCCAATCGTTAAGCTCAGCCCAAATTTTCAAGTGCGCAACGGCTACATCGAGAGTATCTCGGATGATGTTTTCACCCGAGAACCGTCAACATTGCTAGAGATCTTTTTACTCCTCGAAAAGAACATAGAATTAAAAGGCGTAGCTGCCCGAACCATTGCACTCATCAAACAACATCTCTGGCTCATTGACGAAGGATTTCGGCAAAACCCGCGCAACCACAGACTGTTTCTAGAAATTCTTCGCGCACCAAAAGGCTTAACTCGAACTTTGCGGCGCATGAATACATACGGTGTTCTGGGTCTGTATATCCCAGCATTTGGCCGGATAGTCGGCCGCATGCAATACGACCTGTTTCATGCGTACACCGTCGACGCGCACACATTGTTTGTCGTCGAAAACCTCAGGCGCATGTCGATGCCAGAGTTTAATGAAGAGTTCCCCCGTGGAAGCCAAGTCATGCAAACGCTGGACAAGCCAGAGATCGTCTATTTAGGCGGGCTCTTTCATGACATCGCCAAAGGACGCGGCGGCGACCATTCCGAACTTGGCTCAGTCGACGCCGAGGCGTTTTGCTTAGAGCACGGCTTGAGCAAATACGACGCCCGTCTAGTTGCTTGGTTAGTGCAGCAGCATCTAACGCTTTCGATAACGGCACAAAAAAAGGATCTTAATGACCCCAATGTAATCCTCGAGTTCGCAAGACTCGTTGGCGACCGGATTCATCTGGATTACCTTTATACACTGACTGTTGCCGACTTACGGGGCACAAACCCGCAACTTTGGAATTCCTGGAAAGACTCTTTATTTTGGGATCTGTATCAATCGACATTGCGGGCACTGCGTCGTGGTTTTGCCAATCCGATCGATGAAGACGAACTGATCATCGACCGTCAGGAAAGTGCTCGGCAATTATTGAGAGAGAGTAAAACAAACGATAAGGACTGGACGGCAATTTGGTCGAGGTTTTCGCAGGAGTATTTTCGCCGGCATAAGCCGGCCGAAATCGCTTGGCAGACGCAAGTATTGGCTAATAGCGATCCGAACGAAAACGTACTGGTAGCTGCAAACTCGAAGATTTCTCCCGTGAATACTTTAGTTATGGTTTATGCGGCCAAGACGCTGCATTCATTCGCGCGAACCACGGCGGCCCTCGATGACTCTGGACTCAACATTGTCGACGCCCGAATCATTCCGCTGGAAAACGACTTCACAATCGACACGTATCTCGTATTGGAAGCCGACAGTAGAACCGTATCGGATCCGCGCCGCCTGGAAGTTATCGAGCGCAGAATTCTCAGCGCCCTAAAAGCCGAGAGCGCCAATGACATGGTTGTATCGCGACGCACACCGCGGAAGGTAAAGGCGTTCTCAGTCCCGGTACAAATTGAGTTTTCGCGTGACTTGACCAATGAGCGAACGATTATGGAGATCACCGTATCTGACCGTCCCGGAATCCTTTTGCAGATAGGTGCAGCGCTGGAAAAGCAAGGCATCGCCATTCAGAACGCCAAGATCTCCACGATTGGCGAACGAGCGGAAGACGTGTTCTTTATCACCACGGAATCCAATGAGCCGCTGAGCGAGGAAGAATGCGCATCTCTCAAGAGTGAGCTGCAAACCGTTCTCAGTGCAGCGCGTTGACGAAATCTGACAACAAGCTTTCAGTGACCAGGAGAAGAAATGTCGAATCTAAGCGAAGTGATAGAAGCCGGTTGGGAACGCCGATCTGATATCACCCCAAAATCTGTCGATAGCGAATTGAAATCAGCTATCGAGGCGAGCCTGGAAGCGCTCGACAACGGGACTGCCCGCGTAGCAGAAAAAAGCAACGGGAACTGGATCGTAAATCAGTGGCTGAAGAAAGCCGTGCTGTTGTCGTTTCGAATTCGAGAGAACGAACTCATCGACGCAGGCTACACAAAATTTTTTGACAAGGTTCCGCTCAAGTATGCTGGCGCGACAGCCACCGACATGCAGGCAGGCGGAACCCGAATCGTACCAGACGCGATTGTACGAAAAGGCGCGTATGTGGCGCCGAACGTGGTCCTGATGCCATCGTTCGTCAATATCGGTGCTTATGTCGATGCAGGCACCATGGTTGATACATGGGCCACCGTCGGCAGCTGCGCACAGATTGGCAAGAACGTTCACCTGTCTGGCGGCGCGGGTATCGGTGGAGTGCTCGAGCCGCTGCAAGCAGCGCCAACAATTATCGAAGACGACTGCTTTATCGGTGCGCGCTCTGAGGTGGTTGAAGGCGTTATCGTCGAAACAGGCGCGGTCATCGCGATGGGAGTGTTTCTGAGTCAGAGCACCCGAATCTACGATCGCGAGAGCGGCGAGACTCATTACGGGCGAGTGCCGGCCGGATCTGTCGTTGTGCCTGGCAGCCTGCCAAGCAAAGACGGCAAGTACAACCTCAACTGCGCGGTCATTGTTAAGACAGTTGATGCGCAAACGCGAGCAAAAACCGACTTGAACGATCTACTACGCGCGACAGACTGATCACTCTGCCTAGCCAAAACGGCCAGTGATGTAGTCCTCGGTTAACTTATGACTGGGATTGGTAAAAATCACATCTGTTGTACCGATCTCGATGAGCTTGCCCAAATGGAAATAGGCCGTTCTCTGCGAAACTCGAGCTGCTTGTTGCATCGAATGGGTCACTATTGCGATAGCGTAATTCTGCTTAAGCTCGTCAATTAGATCTTCAATACGCGCAGTGGCAATCGGGTCCAATGCGGAACACGGTTCGTCCATCAAGATCACTTCAGGACTGACCGCTATCGTACGCGCGATACAAAGTCGCTGCTGCTGACCGCCGGACAAGCCGGTTCCCGGCATCTCGAGGCGATCTTTAACTTCATCCCACAATCCCGCACGGCGTAGGCTCGTATGAACGATGTCATCCAGTGCAGCACGGTCTCTGGCAAGGCCATGAATACGTGGGCCATACGCCACGTTGTCGTATATGGATTTCGGAAATGGGTTCGGTTTCTGGAAGACAATACCGACCCGCGCACGCAGCATCACAACGTCCATTTGACGCTGATAAATATCTTCGCCATCTAGCGTGATTTCGCCAGTAACCCGCGCGGACTCGATCGTATCGTTCATACGATTCAGGCAGCGTAAGAACGTTGATTTGCCGCAGCCTGATGGACCGATTAGCGCGATGACCTCGTTTCTGGCGATGTCCAAATTGACGTGCTGAATGGCGTGATTATCGCCATAAAATACATTGACATCCCGCGCAGCCATGATGGCTTGGTCGACGGCAAAATCACCTACCGTCTTGTAAGTCAAATTAATTTCCACAGATCTCAGGCTCGGCTCGTTTGACGCTGCTTTAATTTCTTCTTGTTGACCAGATCCCGGAATAATTGGGGCCTTTGTCTTTGCAACCTCCACAGTCTACTCCAATAAGGTCTAGTAGTGTTTTAGAAACGTTGCTCAAATCGCTTTCTCAATATGACAGCGACCGCATTCATCAACAGAAGAAAGACCAGCAAAACGAGAATGGCAGCCGACGTGCGCTCCACGAAGGCGCGCTCCGGGCTGTCGGCCCACAGGTAAACTTGAACCGGCAATGCCGTTGCAGGATCGACCGGCGATTGAGGCGTATCGACGATAAAAGCAACCATGCCAATCATCAGCAACGGGGCTGACTCTCCAAGAGCCCGAGCCATTCCGATGATCGCGCCCGTCAGCATCCCTGGCATCGCCAATGGCAGGACATGGTGCAGCACCATTTGCATCTTCGATGCGCCGACCCCCAATGCCGCCTCGCGAATAGACGGCGGCACAGCCGTCAGCGCAGCGCGCGACGCAATGATAATGACCGGCAATGTCATCAAGCTCAGCACCAAACCGCCCACCAGCGGTGCTGATCGCGGCATGCCGAAAAGATTGATAAACAACGCCAGACCAAGCAGCCCAAAAACAATTGATGGCACAGCCGCCAAATTATTGATGTTTACTTCGATTAAGTCGGTCCAACGACTTCGAGCTGCAAATTCCTCTAAGTAAATCGCAGTGGCGACGCCAAGCGGAAACGAGAGTACCAATGTGACCAGCAACATGAAAAACGAGCCTACCGTGGCACTCCAGATTCCAGCTAGCTCAGGATCCCGAGAATCACCGGACGTAAAGAACGCACGGTTGAAACGTTTCTCTACTGCGCCATCTGCCTGCAAAGCGTCAATCCACGCCAGCTGCTGGTCGCTCAAACGACGATCACTCTCCGGCACATCCCGGGAAGAGTGGCCTTTAATGAGCATATCGACATCGTCATCTGCGACGGCCCAGAACTCGACCGCCGAGCCGATAACCGACGGATCGGTGAGTACTCGATCGCGCAGTTCGAAACTGGCCCCCGGGCTCAACAGCGCAAACAAACTGCGCAGCTCACCGCGAGCCGTTACTTCTGGAAAGCGTGTTCTCAGCGCATCGCGAAGCAGGCCTTGGTAATTCGCTTGACCGATCAAGTCGACGTCGCGGGTTCCGTCCGGATCGATGACTGCAGCAGTCAATGGTACGTCTAAGGCTATGCGGCTTTGCCAAAATGCCGTATAGCCATTCATGACCAGCGTGTAAAAGAAGAATGCGAGGAAGCCGAGTCCAACTACCAAGGCGCCGAGCCCAGCCTTCTCGAACAGCCATTCAGCGCGGTATCTGCGCGGTATCTGGCGCGCAACAAGGTCTTTTAGTCCTGCCGGATGAGGGTTATTCATATTGCTCTCGATAACGCCGCACAACGCTCAAAGCCACGACATTCAGCAGCAATGTAACAACAAATAACACAAGCCCTAGCGCAAATGCCGCCAAGGTCTTGGCGCTGTCGAATTCTTGGTCGCCCACGAGCAGCGTTACGATTTGAACCGTTACTGTGGTGACTGCTTCGAATGGATTCGCCGTCAGATTCGCCGACAATCCTGCCGCCATTACAACAATCATTGTCTCGCCAATCGCACGGGATACTGCCAGCAACACCGCACCCACAATGCCTGGCAAGGCGGCTGGAAATACGACCTGTCGGATCGTCTCAGACTTTGTAGCACCCAAACCGTACGAACCGTCGCGCAGCGCTTGCGGCACAGCATTGATGACGTCATCTGATAACGACGAAACAAACGGGATGATCATGATGCCCATCACCAAACCGGCGCCAAGCGCGCTCTCGGACGCAACTACAAACCCGAATGATTCGCCCAAATCCCTGAGCATGGGACCGACCGTCAGCGCTGCGAAATAGCCATAAACAACCGTGGGAATACCGGCGAGAATTTCGAGCAGCGGTTTTGCGTAGGACCGCACGCGCCCGCTTGCGTATTCCGACAAATAGATCGCCGACATAAGCCCAACCGGAACAGCCACAAGCATCGCAATGCCAGATATCAGCAACGTACCCGCAAACAGCGGTATGGCGCCAAAAGCCCCCGATGACCCAACCTGGTCTTCACGGATTGCAGTTTGCGGACTCCATTCCGTTCCAAACAAGAACTCTATGGGAGAGATTTCGCTGAAGAAACGCAGTGCTTCAAACAACACTGAAAGAAAAATCCCGATCGTCGTTAAGATTGCAACCGCGGACGCTGCGACCAGCAAGTATTCGACCACTCCTTCGACGTGAATGCGCGCCCGTAATGCGGGTTTTACCCGTGCGAGTGACCAAAGCATTCCGGCGAATGCCAATACGAAGAGCACGCCGCTCAGAAGCAAGCGGCTATTAGCCTTCAGTCGCGAGTAGTGCTCTGCGGCGGCGAGAATATTCGCATCCGCTTCGCCAGAAAGGATATTGCCGCTGACTAAGTTTCGAATGTCGTTGTAAACCAAACCGAGCCGCTGCGCGGGTAACACTTGCAAATCATCGGGCAGCGCAGCAATGACGGCTCGCTCAATAAGCACAGGTTCGGCGATGACCCACAAAGCCAGTATGGCCAGCGCCGGAATCGCACACCATAATGCGACATAGCCGCCGTAATATCCCGGCAAAGAATGGAAAGCGCTTGAACGCTTTCCGCCAAAACCCACCAGCGCGCGTTGACGGCCCATCAAGTAGCCGAACAACGTCAGCCCCACAAGAGCAAAAACTAAAGTTGAAGCCGCCAAAATGCTGAAGCTTATCGAACGCTAAAACTAATGACTGAAATCTGCGGACGTAAGCGGCTTCAACTCACGCACGCTCGTCTCGACAGCGGCGCGCTCATCGTCCGGAAGGGGAATCAGCCCTTTATCGGATAAATAGCCATATTCGCCGGTTGCGGCTTCGCTCATGAATTCACCCAAGAACTCGCGCATGCCCGGTATAAAATCGACATGAGCCCCCTTTACATAAAAGTACAGAGGCCGCGAAACCGGGTAACTTCCGTCCGCTATCGAATCAAACGTCGGCTCGATGCCATTTACCAACGAGCCGCGAACTTTGTCCGCATTTTGGTCAAGAAAGCTAAATCCAAAAATACCTAAAGAACGCGGATTCGCCTGCAGTTTCTGCACGATCAAATTGTCGTTCTCGCCGGCCTCAATGAACGGGCCATCTTCCCGCATTTCCTGACATACGGCATCTCGTGCATCTCCAGACAACGCTTTTATTACAGCAAATGCTCCGCAGCCAGGCTCCATGACGAGCTCGAGAAATGCATCTCGCGTCCCTGACGTAGGGGGCGGTCCCAGAACCTCAATCCGCGCATTTGGCAAGTCTGGATTAATCTCGGACCAAAATTCATAAGGGTTTGGAACTACAGCATTGCTGCCATCAGGTGCTGGTACGTTCTTCGCCAGTGCCAGATAGATATCGGCAGGCGTCACATCGTACACGGGTGCAGACTTGTCATTTGCCAGCACGATTCCGTCATAACCGATCTTTACTTCCACCACTTCGTCTATGCCGTTTGAAGTGCAATCACTCAACTCAGATGCGCGAATACGTCGAGACGAATTCGTAATATCTGGATATTGAACGCCAACGCCGCTGCAGAAGAGCTTGAGGCCTCCACCGCTGCCGGTAGATTCGATCGTGGGCGTCCGAAAGCTGCTGCTACGACCGAAGCGTTCGGCAACGACCGTCGCGAATGGGTATACCGTCGACGAACCGACAATACTGATATAGTCCCGCGCGGACTGCGCTTGCGCGCTGCCGACTGCCATGAACACCATGCTGGCAAAGACTGCGATGCGTAATTGAACGGTCAGCTCGTTGATGATTCGTTTCATGGATTCCTCCGTAGCACTGCAACCGCTACGGATGCAGATGGGTTACACGTCTAGCTGCGGTAAGCATATTCAGCGAGTATTACAGTTTTGTTGCAGCCGGGATTTAATTGCCGGAACGAAAACCTCACTTATTTTATATAATTCAATTAGTTAAGATATATTTTCAAGCAATACGAGAGCTTATGGACGCACTGGATCTCACGAAAGAACTCATTCGTCGCCGTTCGATCACGCCCGATGATGCGGGCTGCCAAGCCCTAATGGCCGAGAAACTGGCGGCGCTCGGCTTTCATGTTGAGGCCATGCCTTTCGGCGAAGTCGATAATCTGTGGGCAAAGCGCGGCGCGAGCCGCCCCAGCGTTTTGTTTGCGGGTCATACAGACGTCGTTCCGCCCGGCGATCCCGCGCAATGGTCATCGGAGCCATTTACACCGACAGAGAACGCGCATGGACATCTCGTGGGTCGCGGAGCTGCCGACATGAAGGCCAGCCTCGCCGCCATGCTGACAGCAACAGAGCGATTCGTAGCGGCCCACCCCAATCACGCGGGATCGATCGCGTACTTGATCACCAGCGACGAGGAAGGCCCGGCTGAGAACGGAACAGTCAAGGTAATCGATGCGTTGCGCAGCCGCGGCGAAGCGATCGACTACTGCATTGTGGGAGAACCCTCGAGCAGTTCGGTACTCGGTGATACGGTTCGTAATGGCCGCCGCGGCAGTTTGTCCGGAATCATGACGATCAAGGGCACGCTGGGACACGTCGCTTATCCTCTGGACAAAGAGAACCCGATGCATGCGCTGGCGCGCTTTGTGGCCCGTATGACCTCAGAACCAGTCGATACCGGCAACGCATATTTTCCGCCAACTACATTTCAAATGGTGCACGTACATTCTGATGCAGGCGCGCCGAACGTTGTTCCAGCGGACCTTAAATGCCGGTTTAATTTCAGGTACAACACGAATTGGACGCACGCATCGCTGCAAGCGCACGTCGAGAGAATGCTCGACGACTTAGGAATCGACTACGAACTTACATGGCGCCTGGTTGGGGACCCGTTCATCACGGCACCGGGGACACTGACCAATACTGTCTTAGCGTCGATTCGGGAAGTGACCGGCCGCGACGGAGAGCTGTCAACAAGCGGCGGTACTTCGGATGGTCGCTTCATTGCACCGCACGGAATAGACGTTGTCGAGATTGGCCCAATCAATCGCACTATCCATCAGATTAACGAAGAAGTCGCCATTGCAGATATCTATCAACTCGAAGCAATCTATCTGAGG
>JAHEEO010000053.1 GCA_024640665.1 Rhodospirillales bacterium
GCTGATTTCGTGAAGAACGAGTTTCAAATTGATGCAAAGCCCGAGAATATTATCGCAGGCCCTGGCGCGAAGATTTTCGAGCAATTTTTTTGTGAGGCCTTCCTGAATCCGGGTGATGGCGTACTCGTATTCAGTCCGTATTTTCCAACTTATATTCCAAACATAGAACGACGCGCTGCTCGAGTCGTGCTTTCGCCGCTGCTGCAGTCAAACGAGTTCCGGCCAACGATTGCCGACATTGAGCGGTTCTTGGCCGACGATCCTCAGCCCAAAGCAATTTTTCTCAACACACCCCATAATCCGACTGGTGGTGTAGCTACCGCCGACGATCTTCGCAAAATCGCAAATCTCATTCGTGGCAAAGACATCGCATTATTTAGCGACGAACCTTATTGCCACATGGTCTGGCGGGGCGAGCACCGTTCTATTCTCAGCGAGCCGGGCATGATGGACCAGTGCGTCGGCGCATACACGTTTAGCAAATCATATAGCATGAGTGGCTGGCGCTTGGGATTTGCGGTCGCTTCTGCGGCAGTCGCAGACTCGATTGGAAAAATGGTCAATACGACACTATCTTGCACACCGCCACTCGTTCAACTCGCTGGCACAGCCGCTCTGCAACAAGACCATGCAGAGCGCGACGCGACAATGAAGAAATTTCGCGACAAGGTCGTGCTGCTGACCGAAGGCCTGAATCGGATTGACGGCTTCCATTCTCTGGACCCAACGGCAACGTTTTATGTTTTTCCAAACGTCGCACCGGTGTGCAACCGACTCGGCATTACGAGCCATGGCCTCGCATTATTTATGCTGCAAGGTGCAGACGACAATCTGGGCATTGCTTGCCTCGGCGGTGAGTGTTTTGGCGAAGCAGGCGCGGGATTCTTGCGCTTCAGTTGTGCCGAGCCAGACGAACGTTTGCAGCAGGCGCTCGACTTCATTCCAGTGGCGATTTCCAGAACGGATCGATTAGCTGCCTGGCTTGAAAAGAACCCCAATTACAAACTGAAGACGCCATACGCAACGCCGTAGTCAAGTGCAGTGAGCGTAGTCTCCACGCTCAACCCGTATTAGAGCTGTCTATGAAGTTCTCTGGCTCCGCTAGAGCCTGTAATCCGCCAGTACAGTTCCGATGGTCGAGACTTCGTCCTCGTGTGGCTTATCGCGCCAAGGCTCGCGCACCCCGGCTTCGTACCATTCCCGCATAAATTCGTACGCCAGCATGCGCTCGACATATTCGGCTGCAACGTCACCCAGCTTGAGTGCATAAGTTTGGGCTCGGAAGACAACCGGCGCAAAGAATGCGTCTGCTGCAGTGAACTCCGCTCCTGCCAGAAACGGTCCGCCAAAATTCAACAAGCCCTCGCTCCACAGCTCATCGATTCTCTCGAGGTCCGCAGCAAGCTCATTGCCGATCTGAGCTAATTCAATTCGCAGTGCGCAGTTCATTGGACAATCCTGCCTGAGACTCGAGAATCCCGAATGCATTTCGCATGCTGCGCTCCGCGCCCATGCGCGAGGGACCGCTGGTTCTGGCCAAACGCCTGGATGACGTTCGGCTAAATACTCGGTTATCGCGAGGGAATCCCAAACTACAATCGGCCCATCGTGCAGGCACGGTACACAGCCGTTGGGTGAGAACTTTCGAAATTGTTCGGCGCTCGATCCGTCTCTGAATGGAACCAACTCTTCCTCGAATGGAATAGACAATGACCGCATGAGAATCCAGGGCCTCAATGACCATGAGGAGTAGTTCTTGTTCGCGATAAATAACTTGTACATGAGGTCAACAATCCAATCTGAGCTGCAATGCAATGTGCGCCAGGCCTTGAAAGCCAAAGTTCCGCTTACAAACAACAATTATTGCTCATTATGTTGGATGCTTGAGGCCTGCGCCAGACAAATGAGGTAAGGTCAATTAGACGCAATCCTCAACTGATCGATTGTGCAGATAACGATAATAATAATTAGCCGACTGCAGGTGCCAAAGATGATTAGCATTCAAAAACTCTCCGTATCAAACGTCCACTCAGACATTCTGCAGATTGAGATTACCATTGCCGACAAGCCTGACCCGGAGAGCGCGACAACTTATCTGCAAGCATCGCTGCCGGTGAAGCGGAGGGGTCATTCGCTTGAGAGCATTGAAGCAGCAACCATTGAAGCGATAATGAGCATGCTGAAACAATCTGTGCCATCTGAAGTAAAGCACAGGATGAAGGTAGTGTATTAGCACCCCGCCATTCGCCGCAGCGGCAAAGCCGTCAAGCGAAATACCGCAGGCAATTAACTGGCGACACACCGCGGTGCCTGTGCGTCTTCAGCTTTCTTCACGCCAACTCCATAAACCTTTTCAGTACTAAAGAGAGTTTTGTCCACATTAGGACTAATGTTTCGTTGCAGACACTATGGTTTGCATCGACCCTAAGGAGTACTGTTGTGAAAATTCGTGACATCGTAATTGTGACGACGCTGTTATTGTCCGCGACTGCACATGGTTCAGAAATTCAGGCAACGCCTGCCTGGCAAGAACCGAGCTTCGTGATGGAAGAAGTGGTCGCAACTGCACCACTACCCGCAGATCCTCAAGCCCTCGCCTGGCAAGAGCCCGGGTTCGTCATGGAAGAAGTCGTAGCCACAGCCAATCGGAGCGAAGTCTTCGCATCTGTGAGAGCGGGAATTCCACCGCACTTGCGAATTCTGTTTGCAGCTCACTGGCGCCAGCATTGGTTGCAGAAGATCCGAGCTAACGGAACGGCATTGAGCAGCATATAGCTACTCGGGCCTGGAGGCAGAAACTATGCTCGAGAACTCGACTGAACTCGTCATCTTGAGTAGGCTTTGCAGCGTCACCTCATCTGGGACCTTGTTTTGAGCCTCAATAGACGTAAACAATTCGATTCGGCGATTCAGCACAGCGAGACTGATACCAATGACGCGGTCGTGCTCGACGACCACGCTGTACTGGCCCAGTTAGAGTCTGAACTGCCAAGCCACAGCAATGCCAGTCCTTTGTCGGGGATCCGCAACGGGGTAATAATCGGCGCCGTTATTTGGCTGGGTTTGCTGATGGCCGCCTTCTCAATTTTCGGTTAGATTCGATTTAGACTTTGCCGTCGCGCCGAGCACTCGGATTGGCAATTCACGCTGGATTAAAAGATGAGCCGCGAATGCGGATACGCCGAATACCAACCGAACCAAAAGGCTCGATGCGCGGGAATCCGATTGCGGATACGGCCATCGGCACTTTCAATCCGCGCCTCCGTGAGCGTCCAGCGAATCCCTTGTGTGTCTACCGCTGACGCGGATTGATCCCAGTCGTTGAATTCTACGCCGCTGGACTCATAGACTCGATGCGCACCGGACCGATCAGTAAAAACAACAATCTCCTGTTCGCCGAGGCTGTCATGATACAAAGGAGCCTCCTTCAAGAAATCGCTGGCAAGTGCCAGCGGGGCAAAACCCGCACCAGCCGCGACCAATCCTAATACTTCATCCTTGTTGTTTAACCGCCGATCCAGCTTTGGAACACCGAACATCAACTCATCCGTCGCGAAGTAGTCTCTATAAGCCGCACCTTCGGAGTAGTCTCGTTCATAGCCGGTATCCAACGAAAGCACCAGCGAATCGGGATGCCGCTGCTGCCATTCAGCCCAAGTGGTTGTCACCACGCTCAAGCGCGCAAGCGCAATTCCCTGGTCGACAAGCGGCCCAACGACTGGCTCACCCCATAAAGTGCTCCATAAGGTCTGCGTTGCCCGGTCGTACATCAGCTTGTTCGATCGATATAAGAACCCGCTCGTACCAAGCTCATGGTTGAATCCTTCGTACTGGGTCTCATAGAGGATCATCGAGCCGCACAACGTGCAATACACGCCGACGACGGACACGTCGCCAACTCGGTCGACGAACATTTCGTGCCATGCAAGGATGCGTTTCGGATACGCGCGCACGTCGCCATTGACCTCTAGTCCGAACACAATATCGCCGCCCGCCAAGTAGTCGGCTTCAGCAGCCGTAACCATGACAGGATTTCGCAGCGGAGGAATGCCGTCCTGCCGAACGCCGCCCCAACGGATTTCATCGAGCCGAATCTTCGCTTTGCCTGTGCTGCTGAAATAGCCTCCAAAAACCGGATCGATGAGCGAGTAAACCGCGGATTTGAAATCTGCATATGCCGCGTGCTGGGTGGTCGGTTGATTCCACAACCACTGATACCAGGCCGAAAGTTCGAAGCCCCAGGTCTGATCCGTCTTCTTTTCCATCAAAGCCACTAGACCGGCATTGAGTGCCGAAGACCCGCTCAGGGACAATGTCTCCAATGCCATCGGCACGAACCCCGAATGCCAATGCTCGTCGATATATTCAATTGCTTCTTGCGCGGATTTCTCGTCGCCAACCAGCAACTGCATGAAAGAATCGATGACGCGTTCGTCTTCGGCGGATGCCGCGTTCGCCACGGCCCAGCCGACCAGCAGAAGGCTGATCAATGGAAAAATTCGCCAGTGCATACGACTACTCCTATGCATATATCTGGGCGGAGATCCCCAGCTCGCTGGGATTAACTCGCCGAACTAGCCGCTCATCTTCTTCAGCATGTGATCGATAACGTGGCTGTGCTCATGCTGAGGGCTAAATAGAATTACCTCAGCGTCTTTGCCAACTTTTACCGTGTGTCCGGGCGGCCAATAAAATAGGTCGCCACCGAAGATGTCTTCGGATTTGCCATCACTGTAGGTAACCGTAAGTTCACCCTGCAACAAATAGCCCCAATGAGGCGATTGGCAAAGGTCGCCTTCCAGGCCTTGCAGCAATGGCGATATATCCGTCCCAGCGCCGAGGGAAAAATACTCGCCGCTGATTTTTCCGTATCCGGAAGCATCTCCGAAATTCGGTTGTTGTCGGGCTACAGCACCAGCCACGTTGATTCGAACCGGAACGTCGTTTTTAGCCATTCGCATTTTCAATTTCCTATTATTGATAGTGGCGCTGAAGCATGACGCCAACAGCAGGTCAAGGCAAAACATCACAAGATGGATCAGGCGGATTTCGCCCTGCTCTGCCAGCAGCGTTCATTATGCATATAAACCCGCTGGCAAAGAGTTTTGTTACCGACGGACCAGCTAAGCACTCGCAGAGCGAGCGCGCGCGCGCGCATGATGTTGCCACTGCCGATCCGTCACTCACGCCGGCCAATGCACTATTTGCGCGCATGAATGACGGCAGCGGCGTATAAATCGAAGTGCTGAATTTTGGTCCCGAAGGCTCGTAACGCAAGGCTGTGGAGGCCTGGAAGCAGTAACTGCTTGGCGCAGCATTTAGGTGCACAAAAAATGACATGGACTTGCGCTAATTAGTGACTACTCTGCAAACCGCCGAATATGTGAACTGTTCAACGCGATCATGAAGCTACAATCGATAGGCTACACACACAGCACTTCTTACCGAAAGGCACCTGCTCAATGCTGAAGGCGTTATTGGAAAGACTATTGGCGGTATTCGACCGCCCCGAACCAGCTCGTGATCGCCCGGTGCACGGGGATCATGGCCGGGCTCGCGATGTCGACTATACATTCAACAAGAAGCGCTACACGGGATCGCAAACTCGACAATACCGTGTGCATCTTCCCCCCGCTTATGGCCTGGGCAACAAACTCCCCGTCGTCATGGTCTTGCACGGTTGCGACCAGAACCATGAAGACGTCCAACAAGTGTCCGATTTCGACCGCTTGGCCGATAAGCATGGGTTTATCGTGGTTTACCCATTTGTAACCAGTTACGACACTCCTCGCATGGACAACTGTTGGGCGTTTTGGAGCAAGCATCACAATCGCTCCGGTGCGGGCGAAGTAGAAGATCTCTGGCGTATACTCAGTGCTGTCCGATCCCGCTTCAAAGCCGACGCAGACAGATTACATGTCGCGGGATTGTCATCTGGCGCAAGCATGGCAATCGCATTGTTAGTCACTCGCTGTGACAAGATAGCTTCAGGCGCAGAGATTGCGGGCCTGCCGTATACCGAAAGCGCGATGTTTCTAGGGCATGCAAATCCCCTGTACAAACCGACTCGACATGTCGTTGCAGCAATGGAAGCCGAGATGGGCAACAAGAAGCGCCAAGTCCCATTAATGATCGTGCATGCGAAACGAGACCGCTTCATCAGCGTGAAAGCAGCGACCAAAGTACGCGAAAGCTGGGCGGAGAGCTTTGCAATCGATACTTCAGAACCTAGTTGGTCAAAGTCGGGATCAACAAATGGCACTGCCTGGGAACACCATCGGTACACAGACGGCACAGACGGGAACGCAATCGAAACCCTGCTGCTGGATCACAACGAACACGGTTGGTACGGTGGCCAGGAAGGCAAATACGGCTTCACCGACACGCTCGATGTCAGCGAAATGATCTGGAGCTTCTTTGCATCGAATCGGCTAAATTCTGCATCTAGCACCAGTGGACTGTTCCGGCGCCACAAAAGCGCTGCCTAGAACATTAGTCTCGACACAGGTTTTCGCGCGGCGTGTCCCGCATGCATCGCGTGAGGGTCAAGCCGCGGGTATTTGCGTGGCCACAGTTGCAGTGGCCACGCCTACCGAATTACCTAGTGCCCGGTATAAAACAAGTGCTGGCCGATCGTGCTGACATGGGTAAACTGATTGCGCCAGTATGGTGAGGCATAACTGGCATGATAATGAGTCGCTCCCGACAGCTCGGCCGAGATCACGCCGTTTTGGGCAAGCTTTGCAATCGCAACCGCACGCCGCCAGGCATGCTTGTTTTTCGGCGCTTCCGGCTTACCATCACAGTAGTAGCTGAATTGACATCGGTAACGACTGGTTCCACCTTGGGTTACGACTTCGCAGGCAGTATCTGGGTACCGCGAGTCTTCAGCACGGTTGAGCACAACTTCCGCTACTGCAACCTGTCCCATCAAGGGCTCGGAACGAGCCTCGTAATAAACCGCAAGTGCAAGACACATTAATTCCGGCAACATAGAACTCTCCTACCAGCCTGTCTCTTTTCAATTCGGGCCGTTAGAACTTTTGGCCCTGAAAACTGAACTCGAGACGCCACCTGACCAGGTGGATCTGCACATAGAAGTGATTAATGTTCGCTGCATGAGTCACATCCTTGTGGTCCCGAAGCTAATCGACGCAATCGCGCCTTATCTCGGAGCTATGGAATGCAAATCGCATACCAGACAGCAGACTCTTATGAAATCAAACACTTGCGGTTTGCATAATTTCTTGCTTGTAAGGCATGCCGACGCCAATGCTGGCTTATGTTGACGCCTGGCGCATTCGAATGAGCGCCGAAAACAATGGCTGCGCATCGGTGCGTTACATAAGACGTAATCGGCTCATTTTACTCAGCTGTGCGTAATTCACGTTCCAAAGACAACGCGGACGCATCACCAGGCGAAACTGACAGCAACTGCTGAACGTATTGAAGTGCCATGTCGCGCTCATTTAGATCGCGATACATCGTCGCAAGCGCAAATAGGATTGGCCCATAACCGGGGAACCGCTGCTGAGCTGCACTCAAGAAGGCTAGGCTGCTTGCTCTGCTTTGTAGTGAATCCAGTGCCAAGCCATACGAGTAAGCGAGATAGGGATCTTGATCAGCGAGCTCCGCAGCATGCCTTAGCGACACCAGCGCCTGCTCAGTTTGACCAAGACGAACGGCTGAGAGTCCGAGCGCGGCATGAACCGAAGCGTCGCCTGCCATGACCGAGGTGGCCGCTTCGCGTAACAGTGCGTTGGCCTCCGCTTCCCTGCCAGCGCGACGGTACAAGTCGGCCAAGTTTACGTATGCCGGGGCAAAACTCGGCTCCGCGCTGATAGCGGATAGATAAAACTGCTCCGCAGATGCGCGGTCGCCGAATTGATCGCGCAGTAAACCCAAGCCCAGCCGCCCCTGTGCTGTATCCGCATTGAAATACAGAGACGACTCATACTCGGTAATCGCGGTATCGAAATCTCGTCTTCGCTGCGGGCTCAGTTGCCCTTCCACGCCGATCAGCACCCTGGCCGCACGAATCCGCAAAGCCCGATTGCGATGATCCAGAAACCGCTGGGCGAATTGCAGCCGAATCTGCGCATCGGAAGATTCCAGAGAACTCAGCGCAGCCAATTGCAGCAAGGGCTCCGAACTTCTCAAGCCAAACTCGGCGGCATCAAGAACGGAACTGTCGACTTGCCTTGCCAAATACTCCATTGCCGTTGCGCGGACGATCGCCGGAGCGCGTTCGTCATACACAGCCGCAAGTAGCTGCTCCCGGCGATTCGCAGCCCATTGCCTGCCGGCTGCCAGTTGTTCGCCATAGTGCGTTTGGCGCCAGCGGCCATCGGGAAACCACGCTGCAACAGCCGCGGCTGCCCACGCAGAAGGTTGATCGGCGTGGCAGCTGGTACAAGCATTCGGCGTCGATAGAGTCTCCGACAAGTGTGGCATCGGCACGCGGAAGCTGTGATCCCGGCGCGGATCGATACGCATATAAGTTTGGGCGGGCATATGACAGTCAACGCAATCCGGCACCGTATCGGATTCGGCATGCCGATGATGTGAGACGGAGGCGAAGACGTCGGCTCGATGGCAACCGACGCACAGTCCGTCCCCTTCGCGCCGCAGCGCATTCGTGTGCGGGTCGTGACAGTCAGTGCACACGACACCAGCCGCATACATTGCACTTTGAGCAAACGACCCGTAAACAAACACTTCATCAAGGATTTGGCCATCGACGTGATATAGGCCTTCCGTCAACAGTGCCGGCTCAAACGCGTCGAGAAAATTGGCGCCCAACTGAACCGGAGCCATTTGCGAACGCCGCGCATGACACTGAGCGCATTGCTCGACTTGCAGATGTGGCGACACAACTCCCGTAGATTCGACAATTTGACGTGTCGCGATTGGCCCGTCGGAAAACGCCCAAACGGAACGGCTTTGCTGACTGATTGGCATCGGCACAGACGAATCTTCCGCATGTGCAGATCCAGCCCCATGACATGCCTCACAGCCCACGTTGACGCTGGACCAGCTTGTCTCGAAACTATTGGTGTCAGCCCGGTAGGCCTTATCGACATGCGTGGAATGACATTCCGCACAACGAGTATTCCAGTTGAGCAATGAGCCACTCCAATGCAGCGGGTCGTCCGGCTGCATTGCTTGCCCCGCATAGAGATCAAACCACCGTTGCCCGCCATCAGCATTTGCCCGGGAGTCCCAGGCAATATTCAAAGCCTGGAAGCGGCCGCCTTCGATTTCTATCAGGTATTGTTGCAGCGGATCGAAACCAAATGTGTAGCGAATTTGGTATTCGCGACTTTCAAAAGACTGATCTTCGCCAGGAAAATCATTCGTCCTAACATGAAAGTCGCCATCGCGCAGAAAGAACTGATAGAACTTATCGCCGCTGGAGAACTCGGCGTTGTTGAAGTCGCCCAATACTGAATCTACGTCGGCAGGCAGCATTGACTGTGCGTGATGTGATTGCTGCCAAGCTGCAAATTGCTCGGCATGGCAGCTGGCGCAGGCGTCATCGCCGGTATAAGACAATGCTGCATCGGACTGACCAGCGCCATGTTCGGCTGGTCGGTCGCCACTACAACCCGCCAGGACCAAGCTGCTTGCAGCTACGAGGAACAGCTGCTCAAGTTGGACGATGGTCATGGTTGCGGCAATCTGGCGCAACAGCCCTGCTTGATGCCAATAGACATCGAACGGCAAAAAAGACGACCCGCTACATCGTTACATCTTGGGCCCGATCGGACATCCCTGCTTCCCAAGTGCTCCATCCTGAATTCATGCCGTATGGGACTCGCTCTAGTAACGCTTCGATCTCTGCGATTTCACTGTTTTCAATTTTGAACACTTCGGCAATGTACCAGGTCCAAGGCTGTGTCGGCCCCGCAGTAATGTCGCGCCCATTGGCTGCAGTAAAATTTCTGGTATCGCCGCCGGGATGATCAAAGAAGACAATACTGAATACAACACCGCGCTCTTGATCGACAGCCACAAAGCGTCGGTCCCGAATTCGATGCACAAAGTGCAGCAGACCTGATTCAAACTGTTCTGCGCAAGTCCACTCTCGCGAGTAATTGGAAGCAGTTGCAGGATCAGGGCGCGTTTGACCGGCTGGCGTTGGCGAATTTGTGCTGTGCATGCCGTTCTCGAATCGATCGCAGTCATCAGAGAATGGGTAATCCATCTTGCCGTCGTTTTGCTGCATGCCTGTGAAGTACATGTTCGCGGTCGCAATCAAGTCACTGCGGCTCATGCGCTCACGCTGCGGTATGACTTCGCTAAACGCCGCACGCGGCGATCCAAATGCGCTGACACGCTCCCAGGCATCTGTGCTTCGAGCAACAAAATGCTCAATCTCGGAAATCTCATCGTTTTCGATGCGCAAACGCAGCGCTAACAACGCGCCCGTGCCTAAGTCCGGATTCGCGTGATCTTCTTGAATCGTGCCGATGAAAGCAATTTGTCCGGCAGGCACATCCGCGACAAACAAACGATAATCGCCTTTCGACTTCAGCGTATTCCAAAGGCCATCGCCTATCGCGAGCTGCTGGCCGTTTTCAGTAAAACGCACGATCTCAGCCAAAGCGACTGCATTCGGGTTATTGTCGATCACCGCATCGAGATAACGGTCTACGAAGCCCTCAAGGCACTGTCGATTACACTCGCCATTGCCAATTTGCGATTGTGCCGAGCTCAACGAACCAACTACGATAAATAGGGCTGCACCCAACTTGTAAAGAAACTTCATTGTTCGTCTTCCCCGCCTAATTTATGAATTGCTCTATAGTCTCTCGCACAAATCGCCGGCCGCGGCTTGAATTATAAGCCTCGCCCTCTTCCAGCTTGCTCGCGTACTCAAACATAGCTTGCCAAAGCGCTCGGCCCTCGCGTTCCTCAGTAAACTGAAAATTAGTGTGCTCGTCAAAAACATCCTGCCAAGCCTGACGTACATCCGCCCAAAATACGGAAGTCTGCTCCCAATACGAATCGGCAGCACTGAAATCAAAGTCTACTATGCGTTCGTAACGATTTACCCCCAGCTCGCGTGACCGATAGCCGACTCGTTCGTCCACGTGGCCATCGGCATCCAGAACTGCCTTCAAGTTTTCTTCTTCTTGTACCCAGCCACTGGGCAAGATCGTGTGCCGGTTCGTGCCAATCAATACATCGTAGTCATCACGCACACTCGATTCGCGCCGCGGCAATGGACGCCAGGTTGCATCGCTGGTCCACGCGGAAAAACTGGCATTGTGTTCCCAGCGGCCGAAGGCCGCATAGCGCGGGGAATCGTCCACTTGATACACGGCTTGAGACCATTTGCCTTTCACGTCTGATGCAACGACTCTCGACCAACGATCGTTGCCGACATAGTGATGCACTGCTGGCGCCTCGTAACGCCACTCCTGCCGCCAGTGCTTTTGCACAAAGGGTCCCTGCAAGTCGCCATCATCGTCACGAATAAACATGGCCATGATGTGTTGCAGTGTAATGTGCGTACCTGTGTCCTCAACGACATAAATATATTCCGTGCCCCACGACTGGTACGGACGCTGTGGCGTAAACTCTGGCGCAAATCCAACTGTTTCGATGAAATCGAAACTCGTCCTGAATCCTCCGGCCATTGCCAGGATTGCGCGCCGGTCGCGTTCAAAATCATCAATGCCCTGCGCCCTCAATGCGCGCCAAGCCGGTGATTCGGAGTGATCGAGCACGACCGGCGCACCCCGCGACGTGCCGCCGCGCGGGCGCATGTCGCCATCCGCAACAAACGGCCAACTAAAGGTAAACTGCCGATGCGGATTTTCGCTTTGCGCTACGGCCGCCGCGGTGCAACCAACTGCCGCAATGCTTATTACGGCAGCGATGAATAAGCCTCGCTTTGATCTCAGTAGATTCATCGCGCCATCAAAATTTCATGCATGCCCGCAATGTTGTCCGGCCCCCATTGCTCGAAAAATTCCCAATCAGCATATTCCTCGAGTCTTAGGTTCGCGCGCAGATCAGCGACATTGCGTCCCGCTGCAATGCCGGCGGCTACTGCATCACGCAAATCTTCCCGGTATTGTCGATGCGCAACGAAATCTGCGCGCGTCCCGATTTGACCGTGACCCGGAGCAAAGTAGTCGAAGTCGAGTGCCTCAATGGCCTTCGCTTCGTTCACTTCTCCAACTAAGGTGCCAAACGGCACACGATTAACGAGCACAAAATCGACAACAAAAACGGCATCGTCATCCGGGTAATAGATGGTAGTGGTATCGTCTGCATGCTCGATAGGCGAATGTATCAGCTCAACGTGCTTATCGCCCAAACGCAGAGTCAGTTTGTCCTGAAATGTAATGTCTGGTGGCCGCACGTCGGCCAATGGGCCGCGGGTCACTTCTGCGCCGTTCAAAACGCCATCTCGATTATCATCATACAAACGAAAATTACTGGCCAATGCACCGCGGGCCTCGCCGACTTCTAGTCGCCCGTTATCGTTTGCGTCCAGGGCAGCAGCACTTTCAGGCAACGGCGTTGAAGCTGGAGGCATGCCCAAATGCCGCGATGTATTTTCATGCGCGACAAATTGTGCCGTATCTGCGAACACCGCTCCCCCCGAAGCATGGTCCCAATCTCTGTGACTGTAGACCACATAGCGTACCGGCACATTGAAACGCTGCTGGAGTTCGCCCTTGAGCCAGGTGGCAAACTCGGTGCCAATTGGATCAGCCAAGACGATGCCTTCTGGCGTCACCATAAAAGTCGACACATGCAGGTCGAAATCGCGGGCCCAATAGACGTCGCCATTTAACTGCGCGATTTCGCGTTGTGCCTGCTGGCCGAAGGCAGGGGCCGTGCAAGCGGCAAAACCTGCGGCTAATAGCAGTGCGCGCCTAATTCTCAACATCGCCATCTCCTGTTGCTTGTATTTCTCGTGCGGCTGCAGTTTCCAAAAATCGCATTGCGCTCAGTGTGCCCGCCAGCGGCAACTTCAATGCTAGATCAAGCGGATCTACACCGAAAGTCAGACCCAAAAGATTAAGCTCCAAGCCTTCTTCGCGACCGACCATAATCCCCAACAATCCATATAGATTTAGCTGCAAGCCCGTACCGCTGGGAGACCGCGCGACAAAACCCGCGCTCAAGAAGTCCTTGCCAATTGCATTCGCCGGCAAATCTGCGCGCAATTCGGGTACTTCGCGCAATACATGCGCCGTAAAGGTGTTTGAATTGGGCCCAGGCCATACATGGTAGGTATCGGCATATGGATAACTCAGCACAGCCTGCTCTATCCGCGTAATCAGTTCGTCGACGTCATCGCCGCGCCGCTCTGCGATCAGTGTCGGTGCATTACCATACCAAGGCTCATCCGGTACCCGCTCGCGCGCGACGACGGATGTGCCGTTGCGGCGCAGTCTCCAGCCCATGACTTCGTAGACGGTATACGACTGTTCCTGCGCTCGCTTTACTGCAATCCATGTATGAACACCGAAATATCCGCGCCAGCGCACCGCACGTGCCGCATAAACCTGGACGACGGCCTGCGGAGCGAGTGCAGGATCTGGCGCGAGACCGACACTTGCCCGACTCGCCTGCCGCCAGCTGCCCGGCGCACGATTTTGTTTCAGGTCGTAGTAGGTTGCGCCAATGGTTAGCGGCAACAAACCCAATACAATCCATTTGGCTCTTATTCGTCGCATGGTGGACCTGCACGATAGTTGCTAGGTTAGGCACGATCAAGCGCTATTGGTTCAGGTGGCTATGCAGTGCAGATCGAGACGTCAATCGTCAAAGGAGATTGAGACTTGCAATTTGACATAGCCATCATTGGCGGCGGCCACAACGGACTCGTCTGCTCGGCGTATCTCGCCGAGGCCGGGCTCAAAGTGCTCGTGCTAGAACAGCGCGAGATTGTAGGCGGTGCAGCCGTGACCGAGGAGTTTCATCCAGGCTATCGAAACTCCACTGCCAGCTATACCGTCAGTCTGCTGCAACCGAAAATCATCGAAGACTTGAGACTTTACAAACACGGCCTGCAAATTATCGAGCGGCCGTTCTCGAATTTCTTGCCGCTGGGCAATGGCAACCATTTGCGCACGGGCGAGTCGTTAGCAGCAACACAACGGCTGTTCGCGCGCCATTCACCACGCGATGCGGCAAATCTGCCTGCCTATTTCGCGATGCTAACCGAGGCCGTTCGATTTATGCGCCAGTGGGTGTTAAAAACGCCGCCGAATCGGGGCGGCGGACTTAAATCGATCGTGGACGCTGGGCGCTCCGCGATGGAACTGCGCCGCCTGCCGCTGCAATCGCAAGCCGCGCTGCTAGACCTGTTCACAAAAAGCGCTGGAGAAATCCTCGACGACTACTTTGAGAACGATGCAATAAAGGCATTGTTCGGATTCGATTCGATCGTCGGCAGCTTTGCGAGCCCATACACACCGGGATCTGCATATGTGCTGCTGCATCACGTTTTCGGTGAAACCAATGGCAAGCCAGGCACCTGGGGCCACGCCATTGGCGGCATGGGCGCCATTACGCAAGCCATGCTGTCCGAAGCGCTGGCGCGCGGCGTGACCGTCCGAACAAACGCGCGTGTTTCCGAGGTACTGACGAATAACGGCAGGACCACAGGCTTGATAATAGACGAAAAAGACGAGATTTCAGTGCCAAGAATTGCGGCTAATGTCACCCCAAAACGACTGTTTGA
>JAHEEO010000054.1 GCA_024640665.1 Rhodospirillales bacterium
TGTCCGACGCATCGCGGTTCTCCTCGCCATCGAATATCAGCGGTTGGATGCCATGATCGGCCGTACGACGGCCTTCTTCCCGACGATCCGATACCTTTTGATAAGCGCACTTGCAAGCATTCGAGTCGCAGCCAGCCAGCGGCAGTACTGGCGCCTCGCTGGCAAGTAGTGGCGTGCCGCGCATGCTGACGGCAGACTTGCACGCCTGGTCGCTACACTGCAGTTCGACACTCGCAAATTGAGTTTGTTTTGTGGTCTCTGCCGGCTTTTTTTGACTAGTCGTTGGCCGTTTGGTTGCGCTATTTTTGTTCTGTCTGAACCAGAATACGGCGCCAATCAGGCCTGCGACGATTATTAGTATCGTTCCCATCTCTTAACCCCTTGCAGACGAATGGGTCATTAGACGACGAACTCATCGAAAGCGCTTTGCTGTAGTTCTCAAGTCACGGTTTCTGCATTAAAGGAAGTCGAATATGTTAAACGTGGAAGATCAATTTACGGCATGACCATCGCACTGCGTTTTTCGGTTCATAAGCGGAGGCCCCCATCGACTTCAATGACCCGGCCATTTACGTAGTCGTTCTTCAGGAGATAAATGACGGTGTCGGCAATTTCCTCCGGAGCGCCCAAACGCCCGGCGGGAATCGTGCTCGCCATTTTTTCTAAGACGACCGGTTTCATGTTGCTGACAATTTCGGTTGCTACGAGCCCTGGTGCAATGGCATTGCTGCGGATGCCATAGCGGGACAGCTCCTTGGCCCATACCACGGTCAGTGCAGCGACGCCTGCTTTGGCGGCAGAGTAGTTGCTCTGCCCAAAATTTCCGGCTCTGGAAACGCTCGAAATATTGATGATGCAGCCCATGGTGTTGGTTTGAATCATCTGCTTTGCTGCTTCACGGCCGCACAGAAATACACCCGTAAGGTTGACATCGACAACCGCTTGCCAATCCTGCAAAGACATTTGTGATTCAATTATCTGGTTCGAGGCCTTTACCAACAACGCGTCTCTGAGGATGCCCGCATTTGCTATGGAGGCATCGACCGTTCCAAAGTCTGCTGCAATCTGCGCGTAGGCGTTCACAACCTGGTCTTCATCGGCGACATTGAGCGTGTAAGCCCGCGCGTCAATTCCGTGGCTCGCGCATTTCGCCTGAATGGCCTCGAGGCCCGCGGCATCCATATCCAGCAGCGCCAGATTCGCGTGCTCGCCGGCTAATCGCTCGGCCATTGCCGCGCCCAGGCCTCTGGCAGCGCCTGTAATGACCACGGTGCGATCGTTCAGTTGCATGGGACACTCCCCGCCGTGCCTTTGTTAATCGCATACTAGAACTTAGGCAGTCGGTGTGCGAGAGCTGCCCAGAATGCGCGATGTGCGGTATGCTCGCCCGCCCACTGCTGATTAGGCCTGAATTGGCATCTAAACCGAGCTAATGCCCACACTTGTGTCCCGTTTCATCGATCAGATCGCCATTGGTCTGTCCGCCGTGTGCATCATTCACTGTTTGGCGGTGCCATTTGTGATCGCGTTGCTGCCCGTTGCGGCAGCATCAATGGGCGGTAACAGTCATTTTCATGAATTCATGCTGTGGGTGATTATTCCAACCAGCCTGGTGGGTTTAGGCCTGGGCGTGCGCATCCACAGGCAGTATATGCTGCCGCTGATCGGGGCTGCGGGGCTTGGCATCATTATTGTTGCAGCGCTTTGGGGCCACGATGTCTGGCATTGGTGGTATGAAATCGGCTTGAGTAGTGCGGGTAGTCTTGTCCTGGCGTTTGCGCATTGGCGCAACTTCTCAGAAGTCAGGCGACATCACCAACATCTATAGTGCCGTTCGAAATGGTGATCTGGCCACCAATGCCCAGCCCCATATCGCCGATGTGTGTGGCGCATACAATTTGCAGACCGCCATGCATCAGCTCCTTCAGTCGCCCGCAGACCAGCGATATGGTGTCTGCGTCAAGGCCTTCCCATGGCTCGTCCAACAATAAGATGCGTGGCTTGCTGGCGAGCGTGCGTGCGAGCAACGCACGCCTGGCCTGACCATAAGATAGTTTGCTCAGCGGCCGATTGCGGAGCGCTTCCAGTTCAAATTGGGCGAGCAGGGCCGTACCGCGATCGCGTTGAGCGGGCGTCAAGCGTCGCGTCTGCCCGATGCTGGATGTGAAGCCCGATGCAATACACTGATATACCGTGGTTGGATAACGGTACGTGGCCTGCAATTCCGGGGATACCCAGGCGATGGCCGCACGCAGTTCCCAGATATTGCGCGGATTACCCAGTCCCGGCCAATTGATCCGTCCGCCGCGCGCTGGTCGCAGCTGACCGTGCAGCAGGCGAAGGAAAGTGCTTTTTCCTGCCCCATTGGCGCCGGTGACAAGCCAATGTTGACCGGGTTCGAGCGCCCAATTGATGTTTTTCAGGACGTGCGCTTCGTTTAGCCAGATATTTGCGTTTATGAGGCGGATGAGCGCTGTGTCTCGAGGCGTCGTATCCGTGGCCGTACGTGTTCTCGTGTGCTTGCGAGCCGCGGGGCCGGCACGGGCAGCGCGGTTTGCAGCAAATGCGCTTGAAGGCTTCTCGCTGTGTCGGCCGGCTGTCGTGCCGGAGGCGTTGATAACGATTACCCGCCCCTCGTTGATTTCGATAAACCGGTTCGTGATGGACGGCAATTGTGCGCAGGAATGTGCAGTAGCAATAATCGTGGTCTGCCGGCTCGCGCTTTCGATCGTGACGTCGAGCGATTGTTTCGCTGCTGCGTCCAAGCCGCTGGCTGGTTCGTCAAGCAATAGAATTTCGGGATTGAACGCCAGTCCGCGCGCGATGAGTACGCGCCTTTGTTCACCGCGCGATAATTCCAAAAAAGGCCTGTCAGCTAGATGCGCTGCGTTGACGAGTTCGAGTAGTTCGCGGGCGCTCGCTCGCTGCGCTTCGTTTTCATCGAGCCTGGGAATTTCCGTGCGGTGAATGCCGGTCATTACGATGGCCAGCGCGGGGAAATTCCAATTAAAACGGCTATAGCGGTCTTGCAGTTCCGGCCCCACCGTTGTGATCCGCCGCCGCGCTTTGACGGCGTCTCGATATTCAAGCGAATCGAAATAGTAGCGCCTGCGCCCAGATCCGGGCGCAGGCCACAGCGTTCCTGCCACCAGGCTGATCAGTGTGCTCTTGCCGCTGCCGTTTGGGCCGACGATGCCCCAATGTTCGCCCTGTTCGACGTGCCAATTGACATTTTTGAGGATGGTCGCGCCTTCGATGCAGGCATCGACGCCGTCCAGCGACACGATCAGATTCGGCTTACTTTTCTGCGGCACGGTTGCGTCTTTTTTGCCGCGGATGCGACTTAGGAGTATGTCTCGGGACCAATTTACCTGATAATACCGCGACTGTACCTTTATACAGAAGGTAATAAAGCCTGCGTATGTCCTTGCGGCAGATTGAAAAACTCGACGAGTCCTACGAACGCCACGATGGCGTCGTGTTCATGACTGGCTTGCAGGCATTGGTGCGCGTGCTGCTTGTTCAACAGCGCTTCGATCAGCGCGCGGGGCTCAATACTGCCGGTTTCGTGTCTGGTTACCGAGGCTCGCCTTTGGGCGGTTTTGACCGAGAATTGTGGCGGGCGCGGCGTTATCTAGACTCGGCGCGCATCAAATTTGAGCCCGGTCTGAACGAAGATCTTGCGGCCACGTCCATCTGGGGTTCTCAGCAAACCAATTTGTTTCCGGGTGCGCGCTATGACGGTGTGTTCTCGCTTTGGTACGGGAAAGGTCCCGGGGTCGACCGCTCTGGTGACCCATTCAAACATGGCAATTCGGCAGGTTCGTCGAAGTATGGCGGTGTGCTGGTTGCTGCTGGCGACGATCACACCTGCAAATCTTCATCATTGCCGCAGCAAAGCGAGTACAGCTTCATTGATGCAATGATGCCGGTACTTAATCCTGCCGACGTCCAGGAGCTGATCCAATATGGGTTGTTCGGCTTTGCATTGTCTCGCTTCAGCGGTTGCTGGGTCGGCATAAAAGTCATTCAAGAAACGGCTGATGCGACCCAAACGGTCGCATTGACCAGCGATTCACTACGCTTTGTGACGCCGCAATTTGCAATGCCGCCGGGCGGGTTGAATATTCGTTGGCCGGATCCGCCAAATGACCAAGAATTCCGCTTGCAGAGATACAAGCTGAATGCTGCCGTGGCCTTTGCTGCGGCCAATAATCTAAACCGAGAGATCATCAGCAGCGAGCGTCGCCGCTTCGGTATCGTTACGACAGGTAAGGCTCATCTCGATACATTGCAGGCACTCGAAGACCTTGGGATTACTGCTGCTCGAGCTCGTGAGCTGGGAATTGTTTTATACAAAGTGGGGATGAACTGGCCGCTCGAGCCAACGGGCATCGCCAAATTTGCCGAAGGTCTGGAGCAAATACTCGTTGTCGAGGAAAAGCGCGCGCTCATTGAAAATCAACTCAAAGAGCAGTTGTACAACAAGCGCAGCGGCGATTGGCCGATCATCGTCGGCAAGCAGGACGAGGCGGGCGAATTACTGTTGCCTTCGAACGGCGAACTCACGCCAACGCTGGTTGCGCGCGCACTTGCCAAGCGCATTGGCACGTTTGAGAAGAGTGCGGATATCGAGCAACGTATAGCGCATATTGAGCGTCAGCGGCATGAGATTAAACAACTTGCAACCAAAGTAAGCCGATTGCCGCATTTTTGTTCCGGCTGTCCTCACAATACGTCGACGCGCGTGCCGGAAGGCAGCCGTGCCATCGGCGGTATCGGGTGTCATTTCATGGCCGGCTGGATGGATCGGAATACCGAAACCTATAGCCAAATGGGCGGGGAAGGTGCCACTTGGATCGGTCAAGCGCCGTTCACGTCGACTGAGCACGTCTTTCAAAACCTTGGCGACGGCACATATGCGCATTCGGGTGCACTTGCGATTCGTGCGGCTGTCGCAGCCGGTGTCAACATTACGTACAAGATACTCTTCAATGACGCGGTGGCTATGACCGGAGGTCAGCCGGTTGAAGGCAAGCTCACCGTGCAGCGCGTTGTTGGTCAGCTTACCGCTGAGGGCGTGCAGCCTATCTACGTATTGAGTGATCATCCCGAGAAGTACCGAGGCGATGCCAGGCTGCCAGATTCAGTATGGGTTCGCGATCGGCGCATGCTCGAGCAAGTGCAGCGTAAGCTGCGCGAATGTAAGGGTGTTTCTGCATTGATCTTTGATCAAACTTGCGCGGCAGAGTTACATCGCAATCGCAAGCGCGGAAAAATTAAAGCGCCGAATCAGCGCGTCGTGATCAACGAACTCGTTTGTGAAGGTTGTGGCGACTGTAATATCCAGTCGAATTGCTTGTCCGTGATGGCATTGGAAACCGAGTTTGGCCGCAAGCGGCGGATCAATCAGTCGTCATGCAATCAAGATTTCAGTTGTCTCGAAGGCTTCTGCCCGAGTTTCGTGACGCTGCATGGTGCTAGTCGCAACCCGGCAAAACCGCTGGCGCGCGAGACATTGCCAAATCTGCCGTCTCCGCCTCAGCGCAGCAATGTCGGCGTGCAAAACATCTTGATTGCCGGTGTCGGCGGTACCGGCGTCGTCACGGCAAGCGGGTTGATTGGTCTCGCAGCGCACTTGGAAGGCAAGGCGGTCCTGCAATTAGATCAGACGGGACTCGCGCAAAAGTTTGGCGCCGTTTTGTCGCATGTGCGCATTGCCGATACGCGCGAACAGATGCACGGCACCCGCATACCAGATGCGCAAGTTGACCTAATGCTAGGCGCAGACTTGATGGTTGCAGCGGGCGCGGAAGTGCTCGCAATGCTCTCTGATCAGCGCTCTGCTGTTGTCGTAAATACGCATGCTGAAATGCCATCTCAGTTTATTCTCGATCGAGATTTTTCTTTTTCGGCTGACGCAATGCTGGACGCGATTCGGCGTCGCAGCGAAACGATGTCGACATTAGATGCGACGCATCTTGCGTCCGCGCTGCTTGGCGACAGTATCGCAGCCAATATTTTCATGTTGGGATTTGCGTTTCAAAGTGGACTGCTGCCACTAAGCGGTGACGCACTTTACCGTGCTCTGGAGCTGTTCGGAGTCAACGTCGAGGGCAATAAGGAAGCCTTTAACTGGGGAAGGTACACAGCGCAAAGCCCCGCGGAAGTTGCGGATTTGGCAGTTGGTTCGGGACAGCAAGCGCCGATTGCCACGGACATCGAGCAGATTGTTCGTCAGCGCGTCGGGTTCTTGGAAGATTATCAAGACAGTGCTTATGGTCGCCGTTACCACGAGCGAGTGCAGGCGATCCTGGGGCTTGAATCGACAATCGATCCAAGTTCGACGCGGCTCGTTACGGCGGTCGCCAAGAATTACTTCAAATTGCTGGCCTACAAAGACGAGTATGAAGTCGCCCGCCTGCATGCTCAGACCAGTTTTCTTGCTGATTTACGCAAGAATTTTCGAAACGATTTTAAGGTGAAGTTTCATTTTTCGCCGCCGCTGTTCGCACGCACCGACCCAGCAACTGGCCGCCCAAAGAAATACGCTTTTGGCGCCTGGGTGTTGCCCGTGTTGCGAGTTTTGGCCGGTATGCGGCGGTTGCGCGGAGGCCCGTTTGATGTGTTCGGATGGTCTGCTGAACGTCGCTTGGAGCGACAGCTCATTGCCGAGTATGAGGACTTTTTGGACCTGATCGAGCGGGACCTCGATGCAAATCGTTTGGCGCTAGCTGTCGAGTTGGCAGAATTGCCGGATTCAATTAGAGGCTTCGGGCCAATTAAGCTCGCGGCAATCAATGCGGCGCGGCAGCGGCGCGTCGAATTGTTGGAACGATGGAACAGCAGCCGCACCGAGACGTTGCCGGCGCGGCCGATTGAAGAACAACACACGGCTGCGTAGTCGGGCGCCTTAGGCGGCTCGTGCGCCTTATGCGGTGCTAGTTCTCTTTGCCACGCGTAAGCGACTTGTAGCGCGCATAATGATGAATAGCATCGGATTCCGCGCTGTTCTTCACGTATAGACGCGCCAAGTTGTAGTGCGCTTCTGCAATTTCCGGGTCGGCATCGATCGCCAGCTTGTAGCATTCGATGGCGGAGCCATGCACGCCACGATCTTCCAGAACCACGCCGAGGTTAAATAGTGCTATCGGGTGTCTGGCGTCTCTCTCGAGTGCCTGCCGATAGAGCGATTCGGCTTCTTCGAGTGCATTTTCAGCATGGCGGAGGCGACCGAGGTTGATCAGTGCATTGATATGGTTTGGATCGAGCTTGCAAGCTTTGCGATAGGCTTCCTCTGCCTTTCTACTGCTCGGCAGATCTTCGTATTCCAAGCCAAGATTGAACCAGTCAGTGGCCGTGGCGACGCCAGCGTCATGCGGGTCTTTCCTGGTTACGCGCAGCTGCGCCACATTGTCCTGCGCTGTGAATTCCAGCGCGAGTTCGGTTTGGCCCGTTTGCGGGTTCCAGATCGCCTGGTCGTCACGCGCGAGGATGGTCGTGCCAATTCGCTTGAAGCGAAGCGAACTCAGGTTCTTATGCGGTGGTAATGATTTCGACAGTTCGTCGAGGGTTTCGGTAACGCGTCGGGAACTGACCTCCGGGCTACAAAGGTTGCGCGCGGCACGCAATAAGATGATGTCCTGGAAAGAATACCGATAGTGGCCGCGCTCTGTGCGAATTGGAGAGACAAGTGTCCGTTGAGCTTGCGCCCTCACCCAGGCGGGTCTTACCTTCAGAATCTTGGCAAGTTCGGTGGTCGAGTATGTATTCATACCAACGAAAAACGACACTCCGTATCGCGGCAGCCCAGAATCATATAGTTAGCGCGGCTTCGCGACAAGACAATCTCTGAATTACGGGACTATTCACCTTCCAAGGCTCCTGGTCTGGGGATATGCTCGCGGATCGCGTTAATTCTTTCAATGACCAGGCGAGGAGAATCCTGTCATGCGCGCAGTATCAGCCGTTGGCATCATCATGTTCGCTGTTGCCGGTTGCACACCTTCGACCCCTCAAAATGCTGACTCAGCGGCGGATACCCCGTCGCGGGCCACTGCGGCCGCGCTGGTGAATTCGAATCCGACGGTTGAAAGCGCGATTGCGTTTATCTCGGAGGCAGAAGCGCGTCTGGCAGAAGAGCGGGAGTACGGTATCCGCGCAGCGTGGGTGCACGCGAATTTCATTACGCCAGATACAACCTGGCTATTAGCCCGTGCGGATTCGCAGTTCACGGAATTGTCAGTCCGCTTAGCGAACGAGACGAAACGCTTCGAGCGCTTGGATCTGCCCGATGAGATAGAGCGCAAAATGAACATTCTGCGCACCGGTATCACGCTACCTGTGCCAAGTACGCCCGGTGCTGCCGACGAAATAGCCGGGATAACTGCCGAATTGGCGTCCAGCTATGCGACGGGCCATGCTGATCTCAATGGTGAAACCGTCGGTTTGGATGAGTTAGAACAGATACTCGATCGGTCCCGCGATCCGCAGCTGCTGGCAAAGGCCTGGGCAGCCTGGCGCACGATAGCGAGGCCCATGGCAGATAGCTATGCACGAATGATCGAACTTGCCAGCGCGGGTGCAAAAGAGCTTGGATTTTCCGATCTTGCAGAGATGTGGCTTTCGACATACGGAATGAGCGCGGCCGACATGGAAGCCGAGGTTGAACGCCTCTGGGGGCAAGTCAAACCGTTGTACGAAGAGCTTCACTGCCACGTGCGCGCCGAACTCAGTGATTTTTACGGCGAAAACGTGCAAGCAGACCAGGGACTCATCCGAGCCGACTTGCTCGGCAATATGTGGGCACAGCAATGGTCGAACATCTACGACCTGGTTGCGCCAGCACAGTCCACGCTCGATTTGGACCTGACCACCATTCTTCAAGAAAGCGGCTATACAGAAAGGAAGATGATCGAAACCGGCGAAGCGTTTTTTACTTCGCTCGGCTTGGCGCCATTGGCTGATTCCTTTTGGGAACAGTCACTCATTAAGCAACCGGCAGATCGAGTAGTCGAGTGTCATGCATCGGCTTGGGATATTGATCAAGTTGACGATCTGCGAATCAAGATGTGCACGCAGATCAATGCCGAAGACTTTCAGACTGTGCATCATGAATTGGGACACAGTTTTTATTCCCGAGCATATGCCCGGCAGGACTTTTTATTTCGCGACGGCGCTCACGATGGCTTCCATGAGGCGATTGGCGATTTTGTCGCGCTGTCGATTACACCGGAATATCTGCAAAGAATTGGTCTGATTGAAGACGTGCCTGATGCCGATGCCGATATCGGCCTGCTGATGCAACAAGCCCTCGATAAGATCGCTTTTTTGCCATTCGGCTTGCTGGTTGATAAGTGGCGATGGCAAGTGCTGCGTGGCACAGTCGGGCCCGCTCAATACAACGACGCCTGGTGGGAACTGCGCCGCCAGTACCAGGGTGTCGAGCCGCCCGTGGCGCGCGGCAGCGGCGACTTCGATCCAGGCGCGAAATTTCATATTCCTGGTAACACGCCTTACTTGCGTTACTTTCTGGCGTTCATTCTGCAGTTTCAGTTTCACGAGGCGGCCTGCGAGATGGCCGGGTGGGAAGGTGCATTACACCGCTGTTCAATTTATGGCAACGAGGCAGTCGGGAAACGTTTGAATGCGATGCTGGAACTAGGCGCTTCAGTGCCATGGTCAGTTGCCCTCGCGACATTTACGGGTCAGCGGCAAATGGATGGCACTGCGATTATCAAGTATTTCGAGCCATTGATGGGCTACTTGAAAGAACGCAACGAAGCTCGGCAATGTGGCTGGTAATCGGAGCGCATCACTACCGCATGTCGTTTTGGTTCAGCCCGGTGCTGCTGCCTGTATCGGAATGTCGAAACGTTCGCAGTAGTCACTAAAACGTGCTCGTTCGGCTTGTTCGTCGAGCCCATACTGCGATAGCGAATAGCGGTGAACACCGTGTTTGTTCTTAGGGTATTTGTTTAGAAATGCTTGCATGCGTTGGCGGGCTTCGTCAGACAGCCGAGCGCCCATGAACGCGTAGACCTCCTCCACTGTCTCCAGCGGCGCCGCGATCAATCGCTCATAACTGATATCCAGAAACTGCTGTGCTGGATGTTGGTCGCGGACTGCTAAAAACTTGGCTAAGGCGGATGCCCAGCGGTCGGTCCAGTCGCGACCAATCTGCTTTGGGTCCGCCTGATGACTGAATGCGCGTTTTAACACAAACGCGAGACTGGCCATGGAGGCGACAACTCGTAACGGGTCGCGGTGGGTTTGGACGATTTTTGCGTCAGGATATCGCTCTAACAGTGAATCGAGCGCGAACAGATGGCCGGGCGCTTTCAGCACCCAACGCTGTGCTGAGCGCTGCCGCTGCAAGTGTTGCAGGAATCGATGATGAAAGGCATAGCCCAGGCTTTGATTGCCGGATTCAAACCAGTTTTCGTACGAAGGGACTTCGTGTGTCGTATGAAATTGAATGCTGGCAAATACTTGCGCCGTAATGGCAATGCACTCTTGTGGCAGATCTGCGCCAATAGGGTGAATGCGCTTAAACTCGGGTGCAAGCCGATTTGCCCATTCTAGGCGAGCATCGGTTTTTCGCCTTACGTGATCTGCGTCGCCCATTGCATGGTTGCCGGCGTACATGACTTCCCAAGTGAATGGGACTCGATTGCTGGGGTCTTCAGTCATCAGCCCATGCAGAAAAGTCGTGCCGGTGCGCGGTAATCCCGTGATAAACACGGGCGCAACGATGGGTTCATCAGCAATTTTGGGATCAGCGCGTCGGTCTCTCTCCAGATATAAGAGATTTTCAAGTTGGCTGACGAGCGTTTCTCGCACCGTGATTCGTCCGAGCGTAGTCAGTTTTGCATCTGAATGGTATGCGGCAATTAGGCGCTCAAATGGCTCTTCGATGGGCCAGTCGCCCAGATCTTGAAGCCCGGTGCGCTTGCGGGCTGCTTTCAACAGGGCTTCAGCATCGATGGCCGGCAGATTCATGCCAAGGGCTTCGAGGCCGTTGCCAAGCTGGTTCAGCGCTCCGACAGCGGATTGCAAGCAGACATTCGCAAGCGTCATGATTGATCTGTGGCTTTGTTACTATGCGCTGGGCGCGCATTGTCGCGTAGGATGCAATTCACGGCAAACGGACTAAATTATGACGCTGCAAGAGATTCGAGGGCTGATTCGAGACGTTCCAGATTTTCCGCAAGCCGGCATAGTCTTTAAAGATATTACGCCGTTACTCGCGGATCCCAAAGGTTTCGCTTCGACGATCGAGCAATTGGCGCAGCGGGTCGGCGATTACCAGGCAGACGCCATACTTGCGATCGAGTCGCGCGGCTTCATTTTCGGCAGTGCGCTGGCTCACCACATGGGGCTGCCGTTTCACTTGGTGCGCAAGCAAGGCAAGCTCCCCCGGGAGGCTTTCTCGATGGCTTACGAGCTTGAGTACGGGGTCGATCATTTGGAGGTGCATCGCGATGCAATCGCGCCAAATCATCGGTATCTGATCGTTGACGACGTGATTGCGACCGGCGGGACCGCCGAGGCAGTTGCGAAACTGGTTACGCAGCAAGGCGCGACAGTTGCAGCGTTCGCCTTCTTGATTGAATTGGCCTTTTTGAATGGTCGAGAAAAGCTCAGTGCTTACCCTATCGAAAGCCTCATTGCTTATTAATTGAGCTGCCCGGTCTGCAGATTATTGCTGGCTGCGCATCCTTAGTGGCTGCGCGTCATAATCAGTTCAGCAAGCCATTTGAGTCCTTTATTGCTGGTGCCGAATGTATCGAGTGCTGTTATGGCGCGATTGTAGATTTCGTCGGCGCGTTTTCTCGCCTCGTCGGCACCAAGCACTGATGGATATGTCGACTTATTCTTATTGTGATCGCTGGCGGCATTCTTGCCGAGCGTTGCCGTGTCTTGTTCGATCTCGAGTAAATCGTCGCGTATTTGAAAGACCAAACCGATTTCATTGGCGAACAAGTCGAGTTGCTCGCGCTGATGTGCGCTTAGGCTCGCAAGTTCGCTCGGCATCATGATCGCGGCGCGAATCAGCTGACCGGTTTTCCGGCGATGAATTTCTTGTAAGCCTGCCTCGTCGATAACCTTGTTTTCTGCGGCAAGGTCCAATGCTTGTCCACCGACCATGCCGGTGGCGCCAATTGTTTGCGCGAGCCACTTGATGACTCGCATCTGACTGGCGGGATGCTGAGCCAATATTGGGTCTGTGCACAGCGTTTCGAATGCCAGCGCTTGCAGCGCATCTCCAGCTAAAACAGCGGTTGCTTCATCGAAAGCGCGGTGTACGGTGGGTCGTCCGCGGCGCAAATCGTCATCGTCCATGGCTGGCAAATCATCATGGATCAGCGAGTAGGCGTGGACAAGTTCGACGGATGCTGCGATCCCGTCAACCATTTCGGGCGAAATGCCGACGAGTTCGCTGCTTGCATATGCCAACAGCGGCCGTACCCGCTTGCCGCCGCCCAGCACGGAGTATTTCATCGCCTCCAGGAGCCGTTCGGGCATCAGATCGTCTTGGCCTAACGCGCTGGTCAGTCGATCATTTGCACGATCGCGGTAGAGGTCGAGACGGTTGGAGAATGAGTCGGTTGGCGCTCGTGCTATCATAACGGCGCATCGTACCATCGAACGCGCGCCCGCGGCGCATGTATTCGTGAACACTGAAAAAACCGGCGACAAAGCACAAATTAGCGGCGACAAATTGAACGAAGATATCGCGTATCAGCAGCAAGTCCTGCCCGGCGTATCTCGAACGTTTGCGTTGACCATCCCCGTATTACCACAGCGACTCGCCGTCGTCGTGGGTAATGCCTATTTGCTTTGTAGGCTGGCCGATACGATAGAAGACGATGTGCAGCTTTCCGATGATCAAAAATCTCATTTCCACGAGCGGTTTGTGCGCATAGTGGAGGGGGCTGAAGACCCTGGTCCGTTCGCGGCCGAACTGGCACCGATGCTGTCACCCAGTACGTTGGCGGATGAGCGCGATTTGGTTCTCAATACGCCCCGAGTCATCCGTGTCACGCATCAATTCTCAGGCGAGGAGCGAGACGCGCTTACACGGTGCGTGCGAATCATGTGCACGGGCATGCCGGAGTTTCAGCGCAATCGCAGCCTCAAAGGTCTGCCCGATTTGCCAGCCCTCGATAACTACTGTTACTACGTGGCTGGCGTTGTTGGTGAGATGCTGACCGACTTGTTTTGTCATCACAGTGAGCAGATTCGAGCCAAGCGGCCGCAGATGATGGACTTGGCTGTGTCTTTCGGTCAGGGATTACAAATGACCAACATTCTGAAAGATATATGGGACGATAGGCGCGGCGACACCTGTTGGTTACCACGCACCGTGTTTGGCGGCGCTGACTTCGATCTCAGCCGGCTTGATGAGCTGCACAATTCCGACCAGTTCAAAGCAGGCTTGTTCGAGTTGATCGGTGTGGCTCACGCGCACCTGCGCAATGCGCTCGCGTACACATGCATGATTCCCAAAAATGAAGTTGGTTTGCGTCGGTTCTGTCTTTGGGCAATTGGCCTGGCCGTATTGACGTTGCGCAAAATCCATCGGAATCCGGGTTTCGATGAATCGTCTCAAGTAAAGGTGTCGCGGCGTTCCGTAAAGGCAACAATCGTTTCTACGAATTTGACCATGATGAGTAACCGCGCGTTACGCATGGTTTTCGATCGGGCTGCCGACGGATTGCCGCTTGCCGAATTGGACAGAGAATCTGCAGGCCGTCATTACGGGACAGCAACCGAGGTTTCCTAATGCCGAGCAATGCTCTCTCGGCGCCAGCACAACAGTCTGAATCTTCTACCAAACTCGCCATCGTCGTTGCGTTGGGCGCAGAGCGCAGTGCGCTGAGCGATGTGAGTTGCGGCGATATGGATTGCATCATTATTCAAAGTGGTCCAGGCGCTGCTAATGCAGCCCGAGCGGCTGAAAAAGCATTGCGTGACGGCGCGACTGCTTTGTTGTCAGTTGGCATTGCCGGTGCTTTGAGTGAGGAGCTTGTCGCCGGCTCGGTACTCGTTCCGCGTTATCTAATCGATGCGGAGACACCACAGCACCCGATGCAAACGGCAGAAACTTGGAGTGGCGAGCTGCGCGCTCTTTTGGCGCCCGATTTTCATGTTTCCGATGGCACGTTATTGGGTGTTGCAGGCGTAATCGGCGAACCGGCGGCTCGGCGCGCTGCTAGACAGCAATACCAGGCTGTTGCGTGCGACATGGAGTCCGCGGCGATGGCGCATGTTGCAGCTCGAGCGAAGGTGCAGTTCGCTGCGATAAGGGTGATCTCCGATCAAGCCAAAGATACGCTGCCTGCGGGCGTCGATGCTTGGGTGGACAGTGACGGTAACAGCACAATACTGCCCGTATTGTTTGCGCTCTTGGCGCCAAGTCAGTGGCTGTCATTCATTGTTATGGTGCGGCGGTTCCGAATTGCCCACGCGACGCTGAGCCGAGTTTGTCGTATGTTGCGCAACGTTGGTTACTGTTGTTCCAGAACCTAGCTTTGATTCTGCCGGGGATTAACACGCCATGAGCAAACTCTTGAATCGCTGCGGCGACCAGCTTGCTTCATTCGTATCAGGAGTAGTCCGGTACAGGTGGATTGTGATCGCGTGCGTGGCAGGGCTTGTGCTGGCCGGTGG
>JAHEEO010000055.1:0-2389 GCA_024640665.1 Rhodospirillales bacterium
CAGCCGATTTAGGTGACCGGGCTATAGAGATTCGTTTCGAAGACCTGCTGATGCAGCCCGAAAGCGCCATTCCCAAGATTGCCGAGTTTTGCGGCCTGCCGATACCCGCTGGGAACGCCGCTATGTTTGAAAGTCTGACGGCCAGTCGGGCCTTCGCTTTTCGCCGCGATCCCGAGCTGGTCGCATTCGCTGAATCGGTGCGCGACATGCTGCATCGTTATGGGTATGCGCCTTAGCGTACTTGCGCCGGCTTGCTACTGACTAGCGCACCAAGTTCGCCACATGACTCGATACGCCGCTTCGAGACCTTCTACAAAGGCCGGTGCATTCATGACCGGTGACGATTCCAGTTGATGCCGCAGTTTTTGGCGCATTGCTGTGAGTACTTCGGCATCGCGTATTAAGCCGGCCGCGAGATCGAGATACTGGTCCTCGCTTTGGGTGACCAATTGAGGGAGCCCGACGTGCGACAGTAGGCTCGATCCACCCCGTGAGACGGCCGTGCTGCCGGCCAGCGTGACGACAGGCACACCCATCCACAGTGCGTCGCAGGTCGTCGTGCCGCCGCCGAAGGGTATAGGGTCTAACCCAACATCGATTTCGCGATAGGTGTCGAGGTAATCCTCGAACGGTTGTCTGTCCACGAACGTTACGCGCGATTCCGGCATGCCCGCACTTCTCAGCACGTCGCGCACACGTTGGCGATGCAGTTCGCCGCGCGCGTAGAGGAGCAGCCGAGCCTCCGGCACGCGCTGCAGTAGTTTAATCCATAGCGCCAGCGTCGGAGTCGTCACCTTGGCGGAGTTGTTTAAGCAGCCGAAGGTCAGGGCGCCGCCGGGCCTTCGCTCGCTGGACGGCAGGCGGTCCGGAGGCAGCGCGGGTGCCGAATAGCACCAGTAACTGTCCTGCAGATAAACTGTTGTTTCCGCATATTGATTCAGATCTTCGCCCGGCGGGTCGAGAAAGCGGTCCGTTAAGCGGTAGTCGATCGCGTCCATGCCTGTCGTACTGCAATACGCAAGATAAGTCACTTGAACTGGCGCGGGTTTGCGCGCGAATACGAGCGCCCGATTGCGCCCGGAATGCGCCGCAAGGTCTACGAGGATGTCGATGCGGTCGTCGCGGATGACGTCGGCGAGTTGTGTGTCCTGCAGCATAGCGACATCGCGCCATTGGTCGACATGCGCCCGGAGCAGTTCCGTGACGCTGTCGGTTCTCGTCAGGTCATAGTATGCAAAGACCTCGACCTGCCGTCGGTCATGTTCGTCGAACAGCGGCAGCATGAAACGGGCGACCGGGTGTTCACGAAAATCCGGCGATACGTACCCCACGCGGAGCTTCCGCTCCGGTGTTGGATCATTGTCATGCGGGCGGTGCTCAGACTGCAGCGGTGCAGCATGTCGGTCGGCCCACAGCCGATGCTCGCGCGCCAGGTCTGCCGGTGAATAGCCAGGATGGTAGTGGAGTGTCATCAGTAAATTGCTGTGCAGCAGCGACAAGTCCGGGCGCAGCTCGATGGCGCGCCGGTAACAGGCGATTGCGGGTTCGAGTTCGCCTCGATCCTTGAGCAGGTTCCCCAGATTGGTGTAGGGCTCAGCGTATTCAGGGCTCAGCTCAATGGCCTTGCAGTAGTTGCCCTCGGCTTCCAGCAGCTGACCCTGCTTCTCCTGGACATGGCCGAGATTGTTGCGTGCCTCTGGATTATCCGGGTCGAGTTCGATCGCGGCCTCATAGGCTCGAGTTGCGTCCTCGACACGCCCCATATGTTCGAGGACTTGACCCAGGTTGCTCCGATACACTGACCCGTCGGGCCGAAGCTCGACTGCCTGTTGAATCAGCTCAAGCGCCGGCTCGAGATTGCCGGTTTGCATTGCGATGACGCCGAGCAGATGCAGCGAGTCCGAATGCTCCGGCTGTTGTTCCAGTATTTGCCGATAGCGCCGCTCGGCTTCAGCCAGCTGGCCAGCCTGATGATGCTGCAACGCAACTGTGAAGGCTTGATCTATGCTGGCACTGTGCATGGCGGCCGTTCGACGCTCACCGGCAGGGCATGCAGGTACGGTCGATTGCGCGCGACTTCGTGCTTCCTTGCAGTCAGTAAGTTGCTGTTGGAGGTCATTGGATCCGGCGCACCTGGATGAAGCCGCCGGTGCCCTCTCCGGCGAGGCGATAAGACGAGCCCCAGCGGCTTGGGTAGACCCTGACTGCAAGACCGGGCCTGAGCGGATACTGTTTGGCCATAGTCTGCTCCCAAACCTGGCCGTTATCGAGCGTGATGATGTAGCTGGAGGGGAGCCTTTCGCGCAAGGCGGTTACGGTGCCGAAGTACTCATCCTCATCCTCGGCCTCGGCCGATGCTGCGCGCTGTTGTTGAGGAGTGCGGCGCTCA
>JAHEEO010000055.1:2399-14580 GCA_024640665.1 Rhodospirillales bacterium
GCACGCTGCTCGGTTCGCGGGGCGGCTGCCTCGGGCATGCGCTGGCCACTGCCTACTGCGCGGTCTTGCGTCGTTACGACCCGGTCGGCGGATTCTGCTGCGCCGCGCTTGTCGAGCGCCGCATCGACCTGGGCTTCAAAACAAGCAAGCCTGTCCGCGGGTGATTCCAATTCGACGCATTCGCCGACATCCACATTAACTCTGTCAGCGTTCTGGGCGAATATGGACGGCGTACCGGTGAGCGCAATGATTGTTAACGCGGTTGCGACGCCTGTTGCGCTTAGTCTCTTGGCTGCCTGGCTTTGTATGGCCATGTTCTTCTTGCTCCCGTTGCCTGTGATCAACTGCTCGTTCAAGCCGTGCTGTAAGCATACCCACGGTCGTCGGCATGAATCAATTCGGCCCCGCGCCAAACCAAGTTCAACCGAGACTCAGCTGAGAGTCAACTGAGAGCCAGCCCAGAGGCGACCGGTACGCCTCTGGGCGCCACCAGCCGACGCATATTGCGTACTCACCGAAGTGGACGCAAACGCTCGAGGATAGTAAGTTCATTCCATAGGCGACATGGAGAGAATTGACATGAGCCCAATCAAGTGTTGTTTGACCGTGGCGAGCCTGCTTGCCGCTGGCTGTGCGTCAGTGCCGGCTGAGACAGCCGCGACCGTCAGCGCCCCGAGCGTGCAAGACGGCGGCGCGGCGACCGCCGCAGTTGTGTCAAAAGACGATCCGAGCGTTGTGCATCTGGAGGTGAAGCCGATGAATCCAGGCGGTGTCATCAGCTGTCGAGAAGTGCTGCAGTCGTTTTCAAATGTTATCGTAACGCGCTGCATGTCCCAGGATGACTGGAGGCGGTTTAAATCGCAGCAGGCGCAGCAGGCACGGGAAATCCTGCGCACGATGCAGGGCGGCGCATTCCGTTAAGCACATTCAGTCGTCGGCGACGGCGAAACCTGTTTACATATTTCATACTGTGGCCCAATTGGAGTTGCCGATGACTAACCGACGCGCCTTTCTCAGTTTCATGGCCACGAGCCCGCTATTTACGAGCGGTGCTGCGTTGGCGCAGGCACTCGCGGAAACTGCCGGCAGCACAATTAAAGACGCGTCCGAAGCGCTCAACGTTTTCGAGATGGAGGCTGCAGCCCGGGCCATCGTGCCACCTGCGCATTTCGGTTATCTCGCTTCGGGCGTCGATAACAACGCTACTCTGCAGGCCAACCATACCGCCTACGAACGCTATCAAATTCGGCCGCGGCGGCTCGTGGATGTCAGCGATTTTGATATGTCTACCGAGGTCTTGGGCTTGCGTTCCGCCAATCCGTTCTTCTTGTGTCCGATTGGAAGCTGTGGTGCATTCCATTTCACCGGCGAAGTCGGCGTGGCCAACGCGGCGCGTGAAAAAGACACCGCGATGATTCTGTCCACACAGGCATCGCAATCCGTTGAAGCAGTTATCGACGCACGCAACGGGCCGATTTGGTTTCAACTTTACTCAACTAATCGTTGGTCCGTCACACAACAACTGGTGCGCCGCGCAGAGCGAGCAGGCTGCACAGCAATTGCTTTAACCGTTGACCTTCCAGCAGGCCGCAACACCGAAACGGCTGCGCTTATGGCGCGGCAAGACACCCGCAACTGCGATGCCTGCCATTCGCCGAGCCGCGTTAAGCCGAGTTTTGAAGGCATCGACATGAATGGCGTCGGCCTAGTCGATGCAGCGTTAACGTGGAATGTTGTTGAGCGGCTTAAGAATGAGACGTCCCTGCCAATCGTCATTAAGGGCATTGAAACGCGTGAGGATGCCGCGCTTGCAGTTGAGGCCGGCGCCGATGGTGTCGTCGTTTCTAATCACGGCGGGCGCGCCACCCCGACAGGGCGCGGAACGATAGAAGCACTGCCGGAGGTGGTCGAAGCGATCAATGGCCGTATTCCGGTCGTCGTCGACGGTGGCATTCGACGCGGCAGCGACATTTTCAAGGCGATTGCTCTGGGCGCTACTGCTGTAGGCATCGGCCGCCCATATGCCTGGGGGCTGGGTGCATTCGGCCAAGCCGGCGTTGAACGCGTGATCGATATTCTACGTCGCGAGTTTGCCATTACGATGCGCGGTTCCGGCGCGCGTACGCTTGCCGAGATCGGACTCAATCACATCATCGATACGGAGAAAAGGTAGTCGACCTGGACGCGGCCGCGTACAATCGAACCAGAGGCCCGCGAGGGTCAATTGAGCGCTCAGTTTAGGGGACAGCATGGCAAAGAAGAAGGTAAGGTCGAAGGCAAGCGCGACCAAGAAGAAGGTTTCAACAGCGGCAAAGAAGAAGGTCAGGACGAAGGCCAGCGCGCCGCGGAAAACCGCTTCTAAGCCCGCTAAGAAGCCGGCGAAGAAGGCTGCGATCAGAAAAGGCGGTAAGTCGAATCTGATTGAGCCGAATGTCGTTCAGGATGACGACGTCAACCCAGATCACCGCTGGCACCGTCCGCTGCAGGCACCGGGCCATACGCAGGTGGACTTTGAAGAGCGCGTCGATTTTCGCCGATTGCACAAGTACCGCCTCGCACGCGTGCGCCAGGCGCTTGCAGGCTCCGGGCTAGGGGCCCTGCTGTCGTTTGATCAGCACAATATTCGCTACACGACAAGTACCGTCATTGGTGAGTGGGCGCGGGACAAGCTGCTGCGGTATTCGCTCATTACCGGCAACGGCGACCCTTATATCTGGGATTTCGGCTCGGCCGCAAAACACCACCAACTTAATGCGCCGTGGTTGCAACAAGACCACTGCCGCGCCGGCATGACCGGAATGCGCGGTGCGGTCGGCGCCGACCGCACGCTGTTCCGCGATGCTGCTCGCGAGATTAAGTCGATTCTCGATGCAGAAGGCGTCGGCGACATGCCAATAGGCGTCGATGTCGTCGAGCCACCGATGTTGTTTGAACTGCAGGCGGCTGGGATTGACGTACGCGATGGTCAGCAAACGATGCTGCTCGCACGCGAAATAAAAAGTCACGACGAGATCACGCTGCTGAACATGGCGGCCTCGATGGTCGATGGCGTATACCAGGAAATATACGAGGCGCTGAAACCTGGCGTGATGGAATCGGAGATCGTTGCACTCGCTGCGGGCAGCTTGTACAAGAAGGGATCCGATTTGGTTGAGGGGATCAATGCCATTTCCGGCGAACGCTGCTCGCCGCATCCGCACAACTTTACGGATCGCTTGATCCGGCCAGGCGACCAGGCGTTCTTCGACATCATTCAGTCGTTTATCGGCTATCGCACTTGCTACTACCGCACATTCTCGGTTGGCCGGGCTTCGGGCCCGCAGCGCACGGCATACCGCAAGGCCCGCGAATGGATGGATCGTACAATTGAGCTGCTCAGACCGGGCATGGGCAGTGACGACGTTGCCCACGCGTTGCCAACGGCCGACGAGATCGGTTTCGCGAATGAAATCGACGCTTTCGGGCTCAACTTCTGTCACGGCTTGGGCTTAGGCTTGCACGAGCGGCCTTTGATCTCGCGCGTCACATCCTTCCGTGAGCCGCTCGAGCTCAAGGTCGGGATGGTGTTTGCCGTGGAGACGTATTGTCCTGCGAGTGATGGGATTTCGGCTGCGCGGATCGAGGAAGAGGTTGTCCTCACACCAGACGGCGCCCAGGTCATCTCGCTGTTCCCGGCTGAGGAACTGCCAGTCGCCAATCCATACTGAGTGAGATGAAGAGCAAAAGGGTCCCATCGGGACCCTTTTTTTCTGACGCATCGATCGCAATGTAATAATTAAGGCAAGCCAATCCAATCATGATCAAACTCAAAGCCACACTGTTGACGGCGGGCCTCGCAGCCATGCTCCACGTTTCAGTCGCTGTGCATGCCCAAGGCGGCTTCGCCCCACCTGAGATGGCACTGACCAAGGTGCGCGACAATGTCTATATGATTCGCGGCGGATTTTCCGGCAATGTGACCGCCATATTGTCCGATGCTGGCGTCGTCCTCGTCGACACTAAGTTTGAGGGTGACCATGAGGACATCATCAGGCTCCTTCGTGATGTTACGGACCAGCCAGTGCGCTATGTCATCAACACTCATCTGCATGGCGATCACACCGGCGGCAATGCACTGATGCAGGCACTCGACGCCGAAGTTATTGCGTCGCTGAATGCACGGCTGATCATGGCCGAAACGCAGGAAACCGGGCTGCCGAATCTTACGTTCGACGATCACATGCGGTTTTATCTAGACGACATGCCGATAGATCTCCATTACTTTGGTCGCGCCCATACCGACGGCGACATCGTTGTGCATCTGCCGGAGGAGCGCATCGTCATCATGGGCGATCTATTTGCGCTTTGGGGTCCTTACGAGTCTGTAATTCACTATGCGGCTGGCGGCAGCGTCCGTGACTGGCCGCGGACCCTCGATGCTGCGTTGCAGCTCGACTTCGATACCGTCATCCCGGGTCACAGCGGTGTCACAGATCGGACGCAAGTGGAAGGGTATCGTGACTATCTCATCCGACTAAAAGACATGGTCCGCGAGATGAACCAAGGCGACCGTTCGCGCGAAGACATCCAGTCAATGATTCAGATGGAGTTCGGCTGGGGTGGCTTGTCTATGGGTTTAGGCCTCGACGGCATTATCACGGAAATGCAGTAGACGGTCGTATAACCGACTACTTTGATCGCCCGGTATATCCCTGGGCGAGCAACGGAATTGCGACGATCTGGTTTCTCGCGCTAGACGTGCCCCACGCACCGTAAAACACGATGCCGAAGAGCGTCCGCTTGTCCCGGCCGCCGAAGGCCACGCCGTGCATGCCTTGCGGTCCCGGAATCGAGCCGAGAAACTCGCCGTTCGGTGCGAAGACATCCGCAGAGGACCCAGTCGCCACGTAGAGCCGACCTTGAGCGTCGATGGCCGAGCCGTCGCCACCTTGGCCGCCTTGCAGCCTGCCGAACTCCCGTTGGTTTTGCAGTGAGCCATCCGGCTGCACGTCGAATGCCATGACCACTGGTCCGTTGGTTACATAGAGCGTTCGCTCGTCCGCACTGAGCACGATGCCATTCGCCCCGAGCATGGCTTCTCCATACTCCGCCATGACGCCCTGTGGGTTGGCGTAGAACAAGCCGCCACCGGAAATTGCAAGGTAGACTCCGCCGCGGCTGTCGGCGGTGAGGTCGTTGAGCACGCCACCGATGCAATCGAGCGGCTCGCCGCGAAACGAGCTGACGAACACCTTGCGTTCGGGTTCGAGTTGCAGAATTGCGGAGTTCAGACCGCGCGCCGCTACGAACAGCGCCCCATTCTTGCTGCGCGACAGGGCGCCGCCGGTGTTGGTGTCGCTGTGAATGATGCTCGCCAAGCCTGTTGCAGGATCGAGCTGCATGACATTACTCGCATCATTGTTCGCGAACAGTACCGTTCCAGCCTCACCTGCGATGGGGCCATCTGCATTGTTGCCCTCCCAAGACCAGACCACCTTCCAGGTTTGTCCAGCGGCGATAACGCCGGGTATCTCGGTCGCCACAGGCAGTGAGGGTGCGGGCGGGGGCGCTGCGTTGGCGGCTTGCCCACCGCCGATCGAAAACGGCTGAGGCGGGTTCTGGCAGTTGCTCAGTACGGCAGCCAGTCCGGGTGCTTGCCAGGCCTGCTTACTATTGCCGCGGTCAAAGGCCGACGAGGGGCTTTGCGCCGATGCGGTGGCCGCGGCGGAGCCAACGAGCATGGCAAGTACGATTTTGGATTTCATAAGTGGCCTTCTTAAGTTCGACGCAAGCGGTGTTTAGCTGATTCTATCCCAGGTATCGACGCGGCCACAGGGGGGCACCGGCCGGCAGGCGCGGCGGCGTGGGCATAGGGGGCATGGGCACAGGGGAGGCGAGAGCGCGGAACTTACGCGGTTGGACAGCAACAAGTGTAGAATTACGCGCTACGTAGGAGCTCAACCTTGGGGGAAACCATGAAGAAGCTAGCGCTGGCCGCAATATGCCTGACTTATCTGAGTAGCAACGCAATGGCGCAGGACGCTGCCACTACCATCGCGAATGCCCAAAGAGCGTTGGGCAACGTCAATGCCATTACTTACTCGGGATCGGCCCGGGACGTCGCATTTCAGCAATGCGGAGCAAACGCCACGGCGCTGCGCTGCCAAGGCACGCACAATCCGATGCGACCGATAACGAACTATGTTCGTGTCATCAATCTTCGAGCACCCGCGTCGCGCCATACCGGCAATACCATGAACTTTGGTGGCGGCGGTGGTTCCACGACGGTAGCTGCCGGCACGTTTTTCCAACAGGTCACGCCGCAACAGGCGAATGTATCGCAGCCCTGGGGTGGGTCGCTCGAGTTCTACATCACTCCGTGGGGGTTCTTGAAAGGCGCCGCCGAAAACAACGCAACGGTGAGCCGCAGAAGAGTCGACCGACAGAGCTATACCGTCTTGAGTTGGAGTCCAGCTGTCAAAGCGCCGTCTGGCGCAAGCTATGTGATAAACGGATACCTCAATGATGAGAATATTGTCGAGCGCGTTGAAACCTGGCTAGGCGAAAATATCATGGGTGACATGCACATTGTCGCCAGTTATCGCGGCTGGCGGGACTTCGATGGCGCCATGGTGCCGACCGAAATCGTACAGACGCGCGGCGGCTGGCCATTCTTCGAAGTCGACGTGACAGCTGCCTCGGGGAATCCGCGGAACGTTGCCTCACTGGTGCCCGCGCCGGCTGCCGGTGGCGGCGGTCCTGGTGGTGGCGGACAACGCCCGCCGATGATGGTTACGTCGGAAAGACTCGGCGATGGCTTTTATCGGCTGACGACTGGTCCCGGCAGCTACGACTCGCTGATTATCGAGTTCCGAGACCACATCATGATGCTCGAGGCTGGCCAGAGTCAGGCACGTGCGCTGGCCTATGTCGAGGAAGCTAAAAAGCTTATCCCGAACAAGCCGATTCGTTACGTCATGAACACGCATCCGCATTCCGATCACACACCCGGGCTGCCGGTGCTCGTAGCTGAGGGCGCGACGATCATCACGCATGCTAACAATCGGGAATTTTTCGAGCGCGCGCTCAATACGCCACGAACGCTGCTCGACGATACGCTGGCCAGGAATCCAAGAAGGGCCAGGGTCGATGCGGTGGAAGACAAGCGTGTCTATTCTGACGGCACACGAACCGTCGAGTTCTATCATATCTACCCGGCGCCTCACTCGAACGGGCTGCTGGTCGCGTACATTCCGCGGGAAAAGGTACTTTTCCAGGGCGACTTCTCATTGCCTGCACCAGGGCAGCGGGGCAACGATCACATCCAGGCAATCGTGCCGGCGCTCGTGAAGCTTGATCTCGACTTCGATCGCTACATTAATGTCCATACCAGCGCAGCTCCGCAGACGAAAGCGGAACTGTGGGCAGCGGCCGGGCGTTAGAACGGAATGCGCAGTGGCCAGCGCGGCCAGTTCGCTGCTTATGAAGGCGGGCTGGTCGCGCTCACTGCATAAGGAGCGTCGCAGGCAGCATCTATCCGAATCGGGCGGAAGCTCCGGTGTTAAGGGAAAATGAGCGCATTAGCGCGGAAAAAAATGCTACGCTCTTGAACAATAACGCTAAAGCAGGTTTGGGGGACAATTCTGTGAATAACGATCCACGCGAAACTATCCTTAATTCACCAATGAGCCGCATGCAGATTATCGTGGTTGTCATCACGATTGCATTAAACGCGCTCGACGGATTCGATGTGCTCTCGATCAGTCTGGCCGCCGGGTCCATCCGCGATGAATTGGGGATTGGTCCCTCATTGGTCGGGTTGCTGCTTTCCATGGAGCTGGTCGGTATGGCGATCGGCTCGATTTTCCTTGGACGTTATGCCGATATCTGGGGTCGGCGACCGATGATGCTGGCCTGCCTTGCGATGATGACGGCCGGCATGTTCATGGTAACGACGGAGACAGGCATCATGGCCAGTCTGCTGCACCCCGTGTTGATTTCGATTCCCTGGCTGTCGGATTGGCCAGTCGAGCTGGTTCATATTTCAATCTGGCGCATTATCACCGGGCTCGGCATTGGCGGCTTACTTGCATCGATCAATGCGGTCGTCGCCGAATACTCGAACTTGAACAAGAAGCATATGAATGTGTCGTTGATGTCTATCGGCTATCCGGTCGGTGCATTCACAGGTGGCTTCATCGCGGCATGGCTGTTGGCTGACTACACCTGGAGATCGGTGTTCTTATTAGGCTTCGGCATGACGCTCGTCATGATTCCGATCGTCTATTTCTTCGTCCCTGAGACGGTTTCCTGGATGGTGCGAAATCCTAAGCCCGGGGCGTTAGAACGCGTGAATGCGAGCTTGAAAAAGATGGGGCACGCCGTGGTGACCGCGTTGCCGGACGTTACTGCAGAGCGCGCGCAAATGTCGCACGCCAGCATTTTCTCACCACAGCTGATCCGCACAACAGTAATTCTTACGGCAGCCTATTTCTTTCACATCATTACCTTCTACTTCATCCTGAAGTGGACCGGAGTGATTATGGAGGATCGCAGTTTCGATCCAACCCAAGCCGGCCAGGTGCTGAGTTGGATTAATGTCGGCGGCGCCACCGGTGGTGCGCTGCTCGGTGTGCTGACACTTAGTTACGATGTAAGACGTCTGACGATCGGCGCAATGATCATGTCGACAATCCTTGTTTCGATCTACGGCAGTGTCGGCAACGATTTGTTCCAGATGACACTGATCTGCATCGCCTGCGGATTCTTTATCAATGCAGCAATCAATGGCATGTATGCGATGTTCGCCCATGCTTATCCGACGCAGGTGCGTGCGGCAGGAACCGGGTTCGCCATCGGCGTCGGTCGCGGTGGGTCGATACTGGCTCCGATTGCGGCCGGCTTCATGTTCGAAGGCGGAATCGGTGTTCCAGTCGTGGCCGTGGTGCTGTCTTGCGGTTCGCTGCTCGCCGCAGGCGCGCTGTTGTTCCTCAAGCTCGATACGACACCACCAGAGGCTGTCGCAGCGGCACCGTCAGCAAAAGGCACGCCTGGGCGCCTGAGCGAGTCTGCTGCCTGAGGCGTTGAGAATCATGGGCGGCGCGGCAGTGCTGCGCCGCCCAGCAGAGTAGCGACACGTCGGTTACGTCGATCCGAGACTCGAAGCACTGTGGACGGCCGAGATGGCCATGCACAGCAATAGTGCCTTGCAGGTTACACGTCCACCTTAAACTCAGCGACTTAGTCACTATCCGGCCAATGTGACAATGCCGCCGTATGTACACTTGCGTATTGCCGTTATTAGCACCGAATGCTGTCATTAGAATTCTGACCTAACTTCGAATTGCAGAGCAGCATGGCGATTTCCGAACAATGTGATAACGACTACGACAATGCGTTTGTCGTCAGCATGAACGGCAAGTCGCACGCGCTCGAACCGCAGTACTGCAGGGTGGGGCCAATTAGTACGCAACGCATGATGCTCGCAAGTTGGTATTCACCGCTTTGCTCGCCCCGCAGCTACGCTGTTCAGGCCGAATTGCTCAAAGCTGAGTGGCAACCTCCTACCGAAGTGCCGGAGCCTTCCGGCCCAGCGGAAATGCCCGAATCGGAACCTGAGCAGCCAATGCCGGCGCCAGACGAAGCGCCCGCCGAGCCTGAAGAAGTGCCTGCTGGGCCGCCGCCAGAAGTGCGTTCACCAAATCGTGGGGAGTTGAACTAGCCGACGATGTCTAGCCGACGATGTGATGTTTGCCTATCACATGAACGGTCGTAGCTTGAGGGCCGTGATCCCCAGGTTCCTCGCTGAATGTTACTTCGTGCCCGATGTCCAAGCTGTCGAAGTCTGTATTTAGCACGCTATTGCGGTGAAAATAGATCTCGCGCCCGTCCGGCGTCGCAATGAAACCATGGTCTTGATCTGCGTGCAGCGTCGCGATTCTGCCGTGTGGCGGTACTTCATGTGCCTTAACTTTGCCGCGTTGCACGCGGACGTGGTCTTGCACTTGACGCTGCACGGCTTTGAACGCGTCGCGTAGCGCAACATAGGCGTCTTCATGGGCGTGATCCTTTGCCGGGTCGCGACTCGCGATGACATTGCCGCCGGGCAGCCGGACATCCACTTTTATCTGAAAGAGATTGCCCTGATGGTGATGTTTGTGGGGAGCGTCGACGGTGACATGACAGCTGACGATATGCTCGCCAAACTTCTCGAGTTTTTGTACGCGCTCCCGGATTGCCGTTTCCATTGCTGCTGATGGATCCATGTTGTGAAAGCGGATATCTAATGGTATGTCCATAAACTCATTATCCGATGACTCTGGTTGTCGTGTTATTAGAATAACTCGCAATTTGTTGCGGTCAACCGAATGGCTGCGTAACTTCTTAGCGAAAAACGTGGCAGATTCGTTTAGCCTTTTGCAATCAACGAATTTCAGGTACCCGCACAATGAGCAAACAGGTACTTAATTGGCATCGCGTCGCTGACCTGGATGATCTGCCATCGGACCGAGTCAAGACAGTAATGGCAGGCGTCCACTCGATTAACGAGATTTTCAATTTAGCTATACACGCTGACGGTGATTGCTTCGTGCATGTCTTTCAGGCGCGCGTCATCTGAGCGCATCGATGCAATTCGGCGGCAATCAACCGGATGATCGGAACAGGTGCGGCTGCGCATGGCTCCCGCGGGTTGCCTGGCTCTTCTTTTGTCTGCCAGCGATCGCTTGCTCCTGTTCAAAGTTGACTGCCCGGATTGGGAACGGAATGGTGATGCCTTCGTCTGCAAAGCGCTTGTGCAGTGCTTTGATGAACGCCGACTTTACCGAGAAGCGGTTGAAGTACTCTTTGGCCCGCAGCATCACAGTGAAATCGACGCTCGATTCGCCGAAAGTGTGATACACGACGAAGGTCTCGTAATCGGGAACGCCCCATTTGTGTGTGTGCAAAATCTCACGTGCGACTTCCAGTGTGCCGCTTGCACCAAAATGATGCGTCCGGCGATGTAAACCACGGCCGATACAACTGCAGACAAGACCAAAGAAGCGAGCCATGGCGGCGTAGAGGACGTGATCCAGTATATCTGCTCCACGCTGGACTCCTTCGTATGAGACGATACCCATCCAAGGTTGAAGCAAGATACGTTCCAGCGTGGTTCCCATAGTCGATCGGGCATCGCAACGATAGACCTGTGTACGTAACGGTCTGTGCTGATCGTCCGCTGCGGGCATTCTTGCCCCGCCGCACAGGTGAGTCGCTGACTATCCGTGAATCACATGCGGTTAAGCCAATGCGCTAGCCTATCGCAGTAGCGTGAGCGACAATTTGGAACTCAAACAATATTCGTTGAGCGCACCACCGATGAATAGGACCGAGAAAATCCTTGTCCTGCTGCTGAGCGGCGCGTTACCGGCTTGTGGTGGCGGCGGAGGTGGCGATGCTGCTGGCGTAGTATCACCACCGGTAACTCCCGCGGCTTTACAGCCAGAATACCAATTTACGGTAAGCGATGCCGGCAATCAGGCGCAATGGCTAAAGATCGAATCGACATTCGGTAACGCTCTCGCGCAAGAAGTAACAATAGACTTTCGAATTGAACCGTTCGTTGGGCGATTCAACTACGCTGAACAATCTACGCTTGTGCAAAGCGGCGCCGTAGCCGTGACGTCGACATTTGGGCCCATCGTCGTAGATATACAAGAACCGATTCTTCTTATCTCCGGTAGTCCTCCAGCCAATTTGCGGTTTGCCGCAGACATTACGCTCGAAGGGCACGTAGACATCAGCATTGCAAACGAGGTTGTGACCCTTGAGCGCTCCGGTCAAACGCCTGTAACTATGTCGTTCAGAGACTTCGAATCGCTTGTGAGCCAGCAAAGTTCTGCCCCGTTGTGGCTGCACCAATCTTCAATGGCATGGGCATCGCTTCACTTGCTGCACTCCTTGGTCACGTTAAACGCCAATGTGCTCGTCAACATCGATCGGGAATTGGAAGAAAACGGTGTGGTCGACGCCGCCTGCGACGCGTTCGACGCGGCGCCGCCGGCCCCAGCGCTTGCGCAAGGCCTGTCGCGGCTGACCTGGTTGGGCAGCGAGCAATTTCGCACCGCGGATCGATTCGCGTGGGATTTTACGAGTTGCTGGCTCGACTCAGATCGCTCCCGTACAGCGATGTTCGACGGAACCGTAATACTCGACGGCTACT
>JAHEEO010000056.1 GCA_024640665.1 Rhodospirillales bacterium
CTACCGCCACCGAGTCAGCAACTACTGCGAGAGAATAATCGCCGCTGTCCAGATCAGCGAGATTGCCTACCGAGCGCGTGCTGGCGAGATGCGTGGCCAGCGTCAAGCCGCCACTCGTGTGAGGGTTACTGAAATTGATTTGTAGCGCTGTAGTCGGGGATATCGGCAAACTGGCAATGACGATATCCACTTCGCCAATTTCCAGCGCTGTCGTGAGTTCGTCCAATTCGTACACGACGAACGCACTCCCAACGCCGAGGTCGGCAGCCAGCGTGTTTGCGATGTCGATCTCATAGCCGATGAATTCGCCGTCGCGATCTCTGGCTGCCCATGGGGCAGCGAGCGCCACACCGATGCGAATTTCACCGGTATTGCGGACTTGCTGCAGCGTGCGACCGGTTGCGCTGCCTGCCGCACAGGCCAGCAAAGCAGTGAGCAGGGCCGCGATTTGAATGTGACGCGAAAAGCCGACTGTCGTCATTGTGGCATACCTCTAAGAGTGTCAGACCGGCGAGTCTTATATGGGTTCCATGTGAATCAAACAGCGATGATGCCAACAACGGCTCCGGTACAGCATGTCGCAATTGTGCCACCGATGACGGATTTCAACGCGAGTTCTGTAATCTCTGCGCGACGTTCCGGAATGAGCGCTGAGAAACCGCCAATCATGATGCCCACACTACCAAAGTTCGCCATCCCGCACAGCGCATAGCTCATGATCAGCGTTGTTCGCGGACTCATGCCAGCCTCCGCCAAAGCGGCCAATTCGGTGTAGGCTATGAACTCGTTCAATACAGTCTTGATCCCCAGTAATCCGCCTGCGTTCGCAGCTTCCGCCCAAGGTATGCCCATCAGCCAGGCAATCGGCGACATGCACCATCCGAGTGCGCGCTGCAGTGTGATGTCTGTGCCGCCAACTTGTGGCAGGTAGCCGACCACAATGTTGACCAGCTGCACAAGCGCGACCAGCACGATAAGCATTGCGACAATGTTGAGATACAACGACAAGCCGCGCTGTGTTCCCTGCGTTATCGCATCCATTGCACTGGCAGCAGGGAAAGGATCCTCGTCCAATTCGGCCGTACCATCTGTATTGGTTTCGGGCGGAATCATTATCCATGCTATTGCGATGGCTGCTGGCGCGCTGATGATCGATGCGGTGACTAAGTGTCCAGCAGCATCCGGCATGACTTCGTTCAAAATGCTCGTATAAACAAACAGAACGGTTCCGGCAATCGTCGCCGTGCCGGTGCACATGACCATAAACAACTCACCGCGGCTCAGGCGCGCCAAGTAGGGCCGGACAAATAATGGCGCCTCGACCATGCCAACGAAGACATTGGCCGCAGCCGACAATGCAACGGCACCGCCGACGCGCAGCGTTCGCTGCAATACAAATGAGAATGCGCGAACCAACTTGGGGAGGATTTTCCAATGACTGAGCAATGCTGTCAGCGCGCTGACAAGCATGATCAGAGGTAGCGACCGAAACGCGAAGATCAAAGTGCCGCCAGCGCCCGTAGCCTCGAAGGGCAGTGCGCTGCCGCCAAGATAACCGAATACAAAGCTCGTACCCGCCAGCGAAGCATTTTCGATCGCGAGAATGCCTGCATTGAGACCGATAAATAGGAACTGAGCGGCAGGTATTCGCAGTAGTACAGCGGCAATAATGATCTGTAGGCCAATGCCTATCGCGGCAACCCGGAACGCCGCTGTGTTGCGCCGTTCACTCAAGATCCACGCCAGGCCGCTGAAGGCGACAAGTCCAAAGAGGCTTTGAAGTATCGGCATTGATTTTGTCTCGATCGGGTTTAATGAGCTATCGGCAGTCTTAGAAGCCAACGCAGATTCTGGTACGATTCTGTCTCAACATATTAGCCTTGATGGATTGCCCGGTGGAATGCAGGACGTGAAAAACCCCAACGACAGCGCGCCTACAAACAAGCCGCAGAAGAGTCCCCGCATTGTAGCAATGGGTTTTGTCTTCGCTTTTGCCTTGAGTACGGCAACGCTCATTTTGACCGGGCTAAATGTCAAAGCACCGAAGCGAAGGAGCGCGGAAGTGCAAGCCGAAAACGCAGTGACCTTAGAGCGCCCGATAGCCTCGGACGGCAGCGAAAGCGATATTCGTGAGCCCGAAAAAACTGACGAACTATCTCCCGAAACGAGCGACTTGCATCAGTAAGATCTGCCCACCGCGAGGCGTGTTCTCACCTCCGGATTGACATTTACGCCTTGCCGGTCAACGGCCTGAGACCATTGCCGGGCTGCGTTGCGGCATGCTTGATCTCGGACGCCGCAGGCGATCCACCAGTATTCAGAATTGGGTGCGCGATTAATGAAGAAATGTTCTGCGTATGTGAATTCACGCTGGCTGGCCAATAGCTCCACAGGCTCCGAAAAGCCTACGCGGGCGTCGTTGGGTGGTACGAGAATGTTGTTCTGTGCTTCTGAGCTTGTGCATACCCAGCGGTTTGCGGTTGCTCCCGTTCCTACTGCGCAGGCGAATACGATGAGTGGTTGCGAGCAGGCGTCAATCAGTCCAACTTCGATGAGCTCACCGTAGTTGTACGATACGTTTTCTCGAATGCACCGATTAGCTGGCCCAGAGGAATCTGTAGCAGCGCGGCTTGCAGGCGTCGGGATGACTGCTGCGTCAAAGACTAAGTCGGCAAGATCGAAATTAAGCGTCTCTTGCAATGTGACGGTTTCGCGTAACGAATCGCTGGGATACCGCCAGCGACTCACTGCAGATATCGCGGCTAAATCGAAAACGCCGGGAGGCTGCGCAGCTACGACTCGGACATTCTCAGTATTGCCAAACGGCGTTACTTGAAACTCGAGCGTGGTGCTGCCCTCGATCCCGCGAGCCCGGGCAGAGTCCGGATAGCTGGGCTCTGCCGCAATGATGGGTTGCAGTGGTGTGCTTTGCGCTGGTTCTGTTGCCGCTGCGGGCACTGCCGCTTGCGTTGATTCGGCCTGCGAATTATCACGACATACTTGGCAGCTTTGCACCAGCACGCGGGCGTTTTCCGCGCGCGTAATCCAGTCTTCGCGAGCGCGCCCTTCGACAACGACGGATACGAACGGCAGGCCATCTACAAAATAGTCGACTCGAGCGCATTGCTGATGATCGGTCGTAACTTCGATGAAGTCGTCATTCACGGCGACGTTGGCAGCGCAGCCTGCGAGTATCGTAGTGCAGTCGCAGCGCCATTCGGCATGCGCAGACGCGTCGGGGTAGGCGCTTAAGCTCAATAACAGCAGCGGAGCCAGTATTGTTCGCATTGCATCACCTGGGTTTTTTTGCCTCTTTAGGTGATCTTACCGCGCAGTCCTAGCGCATGCGACAGGCTAGACTATTATGTAAAACACTCACTTGAGCACGAAGCGAATCCGCGTATGCGCTTTTTGCTCGACAACCTGTCCCATGACGGTGCGCGGTTCGAAGTCCCAACGGTTCACAGCGCGAACGGCCTCAGTGCGAAAATAGTTGTCGTGCGATGCGGCCACAACCTCGACATTAGTCGTGTCACCGCTCTCGGTCACGATGAACTCGACGTCTACCCAGCCTTCGACGCCGAGCCGCAACGCAACTGCCGGATAGTCTGGGGCCGAATATTTGACCATCGATAACTCGGAAGCGGGCAATGATTCTGCAGCGGTCGCCGCTGCGATCACGCGATTGACGTTATCGCGCGCGCCAGCAATGCGCAGGTTGTCCACATTCAGTGACTCAGCCGCATCAAGCCACCGGATCGCTGCTTCACCGTCCAGCGCATCAACGGCCGCGTCGTGCTGTTCGATGAACGCTTCGAACAGCTGCTGTTCTGCATCGAGCGTCATTGGGTGCATAGAGTCCAGCACCCGCATTGCTGTAACGAACTCGGACGCATTGTTTTCCTGCGGTGCGAGCAGCCGCGCACTAGCCAGAGCTTGCGTAAAACTCTGGTAGACATCAGTAACTGGATCGCTCCGCGGTGCTTCCACGGCTACTGCTACTGGTGGAGCTTCGGGTTCGCGTACTCGGACCGCTGGCGCAGGCGCAGGCGCTGCCGGTGCGGTCTGCCTCGCGCGCGGCTGAGATACGGAAACGGGCTGCGGTGCAACCGCTGCCAATACTTCCCGCGTGCGTGAGGCCAGCTCCAAGGCATCTTCATGATCTGGAAACTGGGTGAAAACGCGTGCGACCAACGCTTCCGCATCTTGCGTCCTGCCTTCGCTCATAGCGCCATAGGCGCGATCGACGAGCGCGTTAGCAACGGCAGCTAAGCCTTCGGCAGCTTCGGTATTGCCTGGGTCTTCGGTCAGTACATTCGAATAGAGGTTCCACGCACTGAAGCCTTCTGGCTCGAGCAGCATGCCCGCGTCATAAGCAAGTTGCGCCCGATTCAGGCGCACGCCGAAAGGGTCTGTCGAAGCTAAATGGTCTGTCGGAGCTGCTGATTCTGCCGATGCGCTAATGTTCGTAGGCGTCGTTTCTGCGCGTGTTATAGAGACAGATTCCTGCACGTCGCCGCTTGTTTCCAGGTTGAGCAGCACTAATGACAGCATAGCAACCCCGCCGACACCGCCGCCGAGTACCCACAAGAGCTTGTCGCCTTTTTGAGCGCTTGTTTTTACGCTGCTCATCCTCCGCTCCATAACTTCTTGAGAAAGCCGAGTTTCGCCATCAGTCCAGTTGCGTCGCTATCGCGCTCGGTAACCTCGACTTGATAACGCCTTATTAACGCTGGGTTTTCCAATAGGCTGCGATGATGCTCCAGCGCTGCCCGCAGGCTCAGCGCGCAGCGGCCCGCCGAAAGCGGTTTGCGCAGGAATCTAAAGATCTGGCCATGATTGATGAGCCAGACCATATCAAGCACGTCTCGATGTTCCGATACAGCGATGGTTACAAGCTGCGGTAGATGCTCCTTAAGCTTCGCAGTCATATTCTGAATGGTCGTCCGATCTTCGGAGATATCAGTCAATAAGACGCCAGGACGTTTCTCATCCAAGAGTCTAACGACCTGCACAATATTCGACGCTCGATACACAGGTACGCGCGAGCGTGTGGCTGTGACCGCAGCTTCGTAAGTCGCGTCGTCGTTTGAGAAAACCAGAATGGCCATACCGTCGTGCGCTGTCGCCGATTTTTGGCCAGTATCAAGTTCATTGCTCGTTTCGTGAATTGCCGGGGTTGCTTCTTTGCCGGACGACGTTGGCTCGTTCTCAGTCGCAGTTGGGCGCAGCATCGGTTGAGTATCGGCATAGGTCTCCGATTCAACGGCTTGATCGCCTTCCATTATCACTTCGATGCCGGACGGCTCGGCAGCGACTGGTAGATGCGCTGCCGGGGGTGCAGCGGCCAATGCAGCCGCCTCCAACTGCGTCTCTTCGGCACCAAACATTTCGGCGACAACGTCGGCGGATGCCTCAGAGTCCAGCGCCAGACTGCTCGCCAACTCAATCGTTCGTCTGAGTTCGTCCGGCGCGCACGGCTTTGTCAGAAAACGAAAGACTTCGCTGTCGTTAATCGAGCCCTCTACCGCATTCAGGTCGGCATAACCGGTCAGCAGAATGCGTACGCTGCGTGGTGAAATAGACTTTGCCTGCGCGAGCACTTCGACCCCTGTCATATGCGGCATTCTGTGGTCGCACACGATGACGTCGATATCGTGCGCTTTCACGATACTGAGCGCTGCGGGACCATTATCGGCAAAGTAGGTGTCGTACTGCCGTCTAAACATGATGCGCATCGAATTCAGGACGCGCGGCTCATCATCCACGAAGAGAATGCGTGGGCGGCTCGGTACGTGACGCTGTGCGGACATGAGTGTCAGCCCGCCTCGGCGAGAGGCGCGATTGCAGCCGCGTCATCTGGAGATGACATCGTCATGTCGTCGTCGGTTGGCGCATCGCTGGCGTAATCCGATTTGATCGGGAGAACAACCGTAAACTTAGAGCCCTTCCCGACTTCGGATTGAATCAACAATTCGCCGCCATGACTGCGAATTATTTCGTCAACAATGGATAAGCCGAGGCCCGTTCCAGTCCCGACAGCTTTCGTCGTAAAAAATGGGTCGCGGACCTTCTCAATGATCTCGTTGGGTATTCCGCAGCCAGTATCGCTGATGCTGACGGCGACGTGATGCTCGCCACGCCGCTCTGTTAGCAGAACGATTTCGCCCGAATCCTCAATCGCCTGTGCCGCGTTACTGATCAAATTCAGGAAGACTTGATTGATCTTTGACGGCGAACACTCGATATCGGGAACTTCTGAATAGTGTTTCGTGATCTGAGCTCGGTGCTTGATCATGTTCTTCGCAATTACAAGCGTCTTGTCCAAGCCAGTGTTCACGTTGAAATTGCCGACTGGCGCTCGATCCAGTCTGCTGAAGTCTTTGAGGCTTTGGGCCATTTCCGTCAGATCTTTCAAACCGTCGACGCAGTCCTCGAGTAAGTCTTGTGCTTCAGAGAGGTCGGCATCGAGCTCGTTGGTATCGAGCGTGGTCTTCAGTTCGTTCAAGGCGCTGGCAAAGGCTTTCTGATAATCTGTTCTTGTTTCGAAGTCTTCGGGACGCATGCCGTAGGCAGCAATTGATCTTTGCACGAAAGCAGTCAGTTGCTGTAGACGTTCGCCGATCAAAACGACGTTGTTTGCGAGGTACAACAAAGGCGTGTTGATCTCATGGCTAATGCCGGCGACGAGCTGGCCAAGAGAAGACATTTTCTCGGCCTGCACGAGCTGCACCTGAGATTCCTTTAAGTCGGCAAGCGTGCCCTCAAGCTCTTTAGTTCTTGTTTCGACGCGTTGCTCGAGGGAATCATTCAAGGCCGACAGATTGGCATTCGCCTCAGCAACTTCGGCGTAACTGTCTTTGAGCCTATAGCCGATGATGCCAACTGACGCTAACAGGAGCATTGCATATGCGGCCAAGAGAATACGTGCTCTGTTGATCCGTGCCACGCTTTGCTGGTACGTCTCGCGGACGGCATTGTTGAGTGAGCTAGCTGCGGCGATGATGGACGATGAAGAATATTGGTCAAGACGACTCTGAATGGCGGTATAGCTATCGAGCAACGTAGTGACTGCAGTGCGCAGTGTTGCCATTTCGCGCGGCATGTTTGCATCGATCCGCTGGTCACGCTCCAGCATCGTAAGCATTCTGCGGAGATTTTCACCCTGGTTCTGATTGCCGTTCTCGGCGAAGTCGACTGCGCCGGCAACGAGTTCGAACGTGTCTGTGGCGGCTCGGTCGAGGCGCAGATCGCGAAGATTTTGGACCGTGTCGGGCCCTGTCTCTCGAATGACCGAAACGCTGGCGCCGAAGGCCGTAATGTCATCAACCAAAACACGCGTTAACTCGTTGGCTGTTGACATGGTCTGTTCGAACGTCTGGAACGAATTGGCTATGCGATTACGCTGGCCCTCGTTGCCTGAGATAGCCTCAACCGCCAAGCGCAGGCGTTCCGGGCTGGTTTGATTACGTTGAATCAACGCGCGCACGGCGTCACCCGGGATCGACTGATTCCGCCATGCGGATTGCAATGCACTGTCAATTGCCCGATAGTCCTCGGCGACGGTATCCAGCTCATTGCTGAGGCTGTTTTGCGCGATATGAACAGACGCTGGTATGGGGCTAGATTCCACGGCCATGAAAGCCAGTATCCCCACCGCAACAGCCGCTACGCCAATGGCAACAAGAGTCCGCTTCATTTCAGTTGCGCTTTACTTAAGGTGGACTCAGGAAGCCTATGCGAGTAAGCGCGCTGATGCAGTGATTGGAATCACAGAGCCCGGCATCCTTGTCGCTAAATGTCGTCAGGGCTCGTGTTTATGTTAAAGCCGGGGCATATTGCAACGTGGATGTGAATTGCGTTCACGTTTTAGAAGAGACGGTTGAGAAAATGAGTTCCATAGATACAACGCACATTCTTGCGCCAACCGGCCTGCTCGCTACGCGCTTAGGTGAGGCGCAACGACCCGCTTCCGGTCGCTGGAAGAAGTTGCAGGCTGAAATGCGAGGTCTGGTGGGACGAGCGATTGCGGACTACAACATGATTTCCGACGGCGACCGCATCATGGTTTGCTTGTCTGGCGGCAAAGATTCCTACACGTTACTGGATATGTTGTTGAGCCTGCAGAAACGAGCGCCCATCGACTTCACGCTCGTCGCCGTAAATCTCGATCAAAAACAGCCGGGCTTCCCCGTTGATGTGCTGCCAAGCTACCTGGAGGCTTGCGGCGTTGAGTACAGGATCATTGAAGAGGATACGTATTCGGTCGTCAAACGTGTCGTACCCGAGGGCAAGACATTTTGCGGCTTATGCTCTCGGTTGCGGCGCGGGATTTTGTATCGTGTTGCAGACGAACTGAACGCAAGCAAGATTGCCCTGGGGCATCATCGAGATGACATGGTGGAGACGCTGTTTCTCAATATGTTCTATGGAAGTCGGCTCAAGTCGATGCCGCCGAAGTTGCGCAGCGACGATGGTCGGCACATTGTAATAAGACCATTGGCCTACTGTGCGGAAAATAAGATAGAGCGTTACGCTAGCCAACGAGGTTTCCCGATCATTCCCTGCAATCTCTGTGGGTCGCAAGATAATCTTAAGCGGCAGGAGATCAAGGCGATGTTGGCAGTGTGGGAACGAGCAGATCCGGGTCGGACCGAGCGGTTGTTTAGAAGTCTGCAGAACGTATCCGCCTCGCATCTTGCCGATCGCGAACTCTATAATTTTGCGGGTCTCGAGTGTTCAGCGGCCGATGCTGGGGTTGATTGATTGCGCTGAGGTCTCCGAGCGCGTGCGAATGGCGGACAAGACGGTTGGCAAGTCCCGGCGCAGCGTCGCTCGGACAAACATTCGCGGGATGGGTATGCCGGGGTCGAGCTCCAGCGAATAGGAAAGCAGCACCCTGCCGTCGGTTCGTTTATCGAGATTCCAAGCGCTTTCGAGTTTTTTGATCGGCCCGCTCACGCGCCTGACAACAATTGTTTCGTAAGGCGTGTAGTCCATCCGAAAGACGTGCTCAAAGCTGGGCACGAAAAAAGCTGGCTTGACGGTTTGAATGAACAGCTCTGACGCGCCGTTGTCGATAATGTCGATGGACTGGCAGGCGACAACATTGGGCACATATTCGGGCGCGATTTCGCACGCGACCAAAATATCCCATATAGCTTTGAGCGGTGCATCAATAATAACTGCTGCATCGACGAACGTAATGCGGCCGCTCTTGTTCATGCGCAAGTCTACGTCGCCCGCTTCCAAAATCGCTGTATCGATCCAGTCGAGATCGTGCGTTGCAGGCTGGCTCGCTACGCAGCATGACCAAAAGACCAAGCAAGCGGCAGGCAACCGGCCCGGAGACAATCTGTCAGTTCGTGTCTTCATCAACGATCGGGTTTTCGAGCTTGCCGATGCCACTAATTTCGACTTCGACGCGATCTCCTGCGCGCATCCAAAGCGGCGGCGTGCGTCCCGCGCCGACGCCTCCAGGAGTGCCAGTGACGATTACGTCGCCGGGCTCGAGCTGGGTCCAAATGGAGCAGTGCTCGATTAGCGCAGGGATATCGAAACACAGTTCCGCGACACTTTCACTTTGGACAACTTTGCCATTAAGGCGCGTTTCCAAATGCAGTTTGCTAGGGTCTGGACACTCGTCGGCGGTTACAAGCCAAGGGCCAAAGGAGCCGCTGTGATGAAAATTCTTGCCGGGAGTCCATTGCAAGGCGCGTTTCTGGAAATCTCTGATGCTGCCGTCGTTGAAGCAGCTGTATCCGGCGACATAATCGAGCGCGTTATCGCGGGAAACATGGCGAGCACGCCTGCCGATAATGACAGCGAGTTCGCCTTCGAAATCGAATTGTTCCGATGCGTTTGGCCGTATCATCGCTGCCGCGTGTCCTACCAGGCTATCGGCGAAGCGGGTAAAAATGACCGGGAAATCGGGTCTTTCCCTGCCCATCTCGCGAATGTGGGGCATGTAATTGACGCCGACGCAGAGAAACTTGGCTGCGGGATCCGGTATGACAGGCAAGAACTCGATTTCGCTCAATTCGAAATCCGGTTCGATTTCAGTCATGCCGCGTAAGAGGTTGACGGCACCGGCACTGAGCACATCGCGCAGCGAGTGAAAGTCGCTCTGCAGGCGTTTACCGGCGTCAATCACGCTATCGTTCTTGAGAATACCGAAAGTTTCGCGGCCTTCCACCGAAAAGCTAAGCAAACGCATGCGTGTCTCCTTCTTGTGGCTGTGGCTCAGGCATCTTGGCTTCGTCGCGCAGTGATTCTATCGCCTCGGCAAGGTCCATCGAGCGCTGACCATTGGCGCCGAGTCGGCGGATCGCGACCGTGTTTTCGGTCATCTCGCGCTTACCAACGGCGATTATTACCGGCACTTTCGCCAGACTGTGTTCGCGCACTTTGTAATTGATCTTCTCATTGCGTGTATCGGTTAGCGCCCGCAGTCCGGCACTGCTTAGTGATTGTGCGACTTCACTGGCATATTCATCGGCATCGGACGTGATTGTCGCCACGACCACTTGGACGGGTGCGAGCCACAATGGGAGCGTGCCTGCATAGTGCTCGAGCAATATTCCAATGAACCGCTCCAGTGATCCAAAGATGGCGCGATGCAATAGCACGGGTGTATGCCGATTGCCGTCTTCGCCAACGAAACTTGCTCCCAGACGCACGGGAAGATTGAAATCAACCTGCAGCGTGCCGCATTGCCAATCTCGTCCGATTGCATCGCGCAGAACGAACTCAATCTTAGGTCCGTAAAAGGCACCTTCTCCTTTGTTATAGGCGTAGTCTAGGCCCAAGCTCTGCATTGCCTTCTTGAGTGAGGTTTCAGCGCGGTCCCATACTGCGTCGTCACCGACTCGGCGGTCGGGGCGATCGGCAAACTTCACTATGACATCTTCAAACCCAAGATCGCGATAAATCCGCAAGAGTAAGTCGCAAACGCGGCCGGTTTCTGCGGTTATTTGGTCTTCAGTGCAAAATATATGTGCATCATCTTGAGTGAAGCCCCTTACCCGCATGAGGCCGTGCAGGGCGCCCGATGGCTCATAACGATGAACTTTGCCAAATTCCGCGAGCCGGAACGGCAAATCTCGATAGCTGTGCAGCGAGTTTTTGAAAACTTGAATGTGCCCCGGACAATTCATCGGTTTGATCGCAAAGACGCGCTCGTCCTCGGTCTTGCTCGTGAACATGTTTTCGCCAAACGTATCCCAGTGACCCGATGCCTCCCATAGAGATCGGTCCATCAACTCCGGGGTATTTACTTCCCGATAGCCGGCAAGCTGCTGCCGAATGCGCATGAATTCGATAAGCGTCTGAAAAAGCGTCCATCCACGCGGGTGCCAAAAGACGGAGCCGACCGCTTCTTCTTGAAAGTGAAACAGATTCATCTGCTTGCCAAGACGGCGATGGTCGCGTTTCTCCGCTTCCTCGAGTCTGTGCAGATACGCGCGGAGTTGTTTGGGTTCGGCCCAGGCTGTGCCGTAGATCCGTTGCAGCATCTCGTTGTCGGAGTTGCCTCGCCAATAGGCACCAGCAAGTTTCATCAATTTGAAGGCTGATCCCAATCTGCCGGTGGACGGCAGGTGCGGACCCCGGCACAAGTCGATGAACTCCCCCTGGCGATACAGCGTGAGCGGCTCCCCAGCAGGAATGCTCGCAATGATCTCGGCCTTGTAGTGTTCGCCAATGCCTTTAAAGAACTCGACGGCTTCGTCACGGTCCCATAGTTCGCGGGTGATCTGTTCGTCACGTGCAACGATATCGCCCATGCGCGCTTCGATTAATTCCAGGTCTTCTGGTGTAAAGGCTTCTGCTCTCGAGAAATCATAGTAGAAGCCATCTGTAATGGCCGGGCCAATCGTGACTTGAGTTTCCGGAAACAGCTCTTTTACGGCCTCAGCCATCACGTGGGCGGCATCGTGACGCAGCAATTCGAGGCCAGCATCACTGTCGCGTGTAATGATTTCGATTTCAGCGTCGCCCGCGAGTTTGGTTGCGAGATCAACAAGCTGCCCGTCGACGCGCAATGCCACAGCTGCCTGCGCTAGACGTTTGCCAATGTCTTCTGCGATGGTCAGGCCATCTACGGCATCGGTGTAATGTTTCTTCGATTGGTCGGGTAAAGTAAAAACTGGCATCGTAATTGTCGCCTTGCGCGTCAGGTCCGGCATTGTACGATAAGGCTGCCGCGTGATCCTGTATGACGCAATCTAATTCAGTGAGCAAAAACCAATGATTCAAGTCCACATGTTCCCATGCCTCAAGGATAACTACGGTTATCTCGTCCATGACGCCGAGGCCAACGTCACAGCGGCGATTGATACGCCAGATGTGCCGGCAATCCGACGCGCGCTGGAAGAGAAGGAATGGCGCCTGACCCACATATTGAACACTCATCATCACAGTGATCACGCTGGCGGCAATCTCGAGCTCAAAGCGCAGACTGGCTGTCAAATCATCGGTCCGGGCGCTGACGCGGAAAGAATTCCGGGAATCGACATTTCGGTAGGCGATGGCGATGAGTTCAGGCTGGGCCATCACCGTGTACAGGTGTTTGATACGCCGGGGCACACGCGGGGTCACATTGTGTATTTGCTGCCGGACGATGGCATCGCTTTTGTCGGCGACACGTTATTTTCCCTAGGTTGCGGGCGACTATTCGAGGGCACAGCCGCGCAGATGTGGTCTTCATTGCAGAAACTGCTTGCTTGGCCTGACGCGACTTTGCTGTATTGCGCGCATGAGTACACACAGGCCAATGGCCAGTTTGCCTCGACGCTCGAGCCGCAAAACCCGGATTTAGTGGCGCGCCTGGCTGAAGTGCATGATTCGCGGGCTGCTGGCCGGCCCACGGTCCCAACGACGCTTGCTCAGGAGAAGGCGACCAACCCGTTTTTGCGCCCTACGAGCGCCGAATTGAAGATTTCCGTAGGCCTGCCGGATGCCCCGCCGGTAGAGGTATTCGCGAGAACTCGTGAGCTAAAGGACGCTTTCTAGCGCAGCGGTGAAGATTATCGGCGCCCCACGCCTGCCAGCCCGGTGACCTGGGCGGCTTTAGCGCAAGAGCTTAGTATTTCAAGCGGTTGGGCGAATCTGCTCGCGTCTTTCGGCGTAGTGGTTGCGGCCCTGCATCATCAGGCCGGCACCGCGTTTGCCTACGTGGGCGAGGACGGCTTTGCGCCGGTGTAAACGTACCATCTTGCCAAGATGGACCACAAAAATTAGGTTGACCACGGTCCCTGCCGGCAGTCCGAGGGACTTGATCTCGAGAAATACACCCATGGCAGAGAGATTTCTGGCCCGGCAACGATGTGGCCGTCCTCCGGGTACCGATAGATAGACCGTGGTCGATACTCTGTTTCGTTCGAGCAGCCGTCGCTCCATATGTTGTTGCCTTTTCTTGTTATTGCCTTGAGATCAAGGATGCCTAGGATGCCGTCGCGATCACGAGAATCAAGGGGCGCAGATTATGGCTAATTTACATCGCAAATACCGCTGAAATGACGCCAGCGGAATATTCCTAACTAACTGAAAAATCAACAATTAATATTTCCCCTGAACGCGAAAACGAAACATTAACGGCCTGGTCATTGTCAACCCCGTCGATTATGTTAGAAATTGAGCGCGGGCCCAAAGCGTCGCTGTCGGTGGGTCCTTTACGCTCCATCAAATTGGGGCCACGAGAGAATCTTCTGTACAAGAGAGTTGACACCCTGGAAGCGAATACAGACAATACGCCGCTTGTGTCCGCGGAGGGGTACCCAAGCGGTCAACGGGGGCAGACTGTAAATCTGCTGGCTATGCCTTCGTAGGTTCGAATCCTACCCCCTCCACCAGTTGAGGAAGGGGTAGCAGCCGGGATAGGCGGGTGTAGTTCAACGGTAGAACCTCAGCCTTCCAAGCTGATGATGTGGGTTCGATTCCCATCACCCGCTCCAGTACTGGCGAAGCGTACACAGAATACAAGGGGATTGCAGCAGGGATCTCGCATCCGACTCTGTAAATTTGATCTGCGTAGATTTGATTTACAAAGATTTTATTTGCAGTGGGTCCGGACATTTCCTGCCCACATAGCTCAGTGGTAGAGCACTTCCTTGGTAAGGAAGAGGTCACCGGTTCAAGTCCGGTTGTGGGCTCCATTGTCGTGCAACACCACTAGGATTTGTTGGTTAGCATTTTATAAGAACAGAGTTAAACCGACTAGCGAAATGTACCGACCTCGCAATTATTTTATGGGGCTGGCGGATTCGCTTTAGTTAGAGCTTAGTAGGAGCCTTCTCATGTCCAAGTCTAAATTTGAGCGTACGAAGCCGCATGTGAATGTGGGCACGATAGGTCATGTTGATCATGGCAAGACGACGTTGACGGCGGCGTTAACGTCGGTGATGTCGGCGAAGTATGG